>CALBMW010000393.1 GCA_937896275.1 uncultured Myxococcales bacterium | reverse complement strand
GGAGGGGTAGAACCGCCGAACCGCCTCGGCCATATCGACCTCGGCGGCGGTGGGCGCGCCGAAGCTGGTGCCGCGCGCGGCCGCCTCGCACACCGCCGCCACCACCTCGGGGTGAGCGTGGCCCAGGATGGCCGGCCCCCAGCTCCCGCAATAGTCGACGTAGCGGTTGCCGTCCTCGTCCGTCAGCCAGGCGCCGCGCGCCTCTCGAATGAAGGGCGGCGTGCCGCCCACGGACTTGAAGGCACGGACGGGGCTGTTCACGCCGCCGGGCATCAGCCGAGTGGCGCGCTCCAGCAGGGCCCTGCTGCGGTTGAGTTCGAGTGCCATGCCATGCTGCTCCGCTGGAAGGCGGCGCTTTGTATCACCGCGGCTCGTTGGGCACAACCCCAGCGAGCGGTCTGATGGGGTCGACCGACGGCCCCCCGGGCGTGGCCGTCAGTCCTGCTCGCCGCCCGGATCCTCGGAGGAGGCAGCGCCCTCGCCGCCCTCGCCGCCTTCGCCGCCTTCGCCCTCGTCGTCCTCGTCGTCGTCGTCCTCGTCCTCGTCACCGGTATAGCGGGCCAGCCCCACCACGCGCTCATCGCCGCCGAGGCTGATGAGCGTCACGCCCTGCGTGTTGCGGCTGATGTTGGCGACGTCGCCGGCGCTGGCCCGGATGATGACCCCACCCAGCGTCACGAGCAGGTACTGGTCGGTCTCGGCGTCGATGCGGACGATGCCGACGACGGGCCCGTTTCGGCGGGTCGTCTTGATGTCGATCAGGCCCTTTCCACCGCGGTTCTGGCCCCGGTACTGCTCCAGCGCCGTCCGCTTGCCGTAACCGTTCTCGGTCACGGTCAAGAGGGTCACGGTCTCGTCGTCGGTCTCGGACCGGTCGAAGGTGATGCAGCCGACCACGCGGTCCTCGTCCTCGAGGCTGATGCCGCGCACGCCCGCGGTGTCCCGCCCCGTGGGACGGACGTCCTCCTCGTTGAACCGAATGCTCATCCCGTTGCGGGTGGCCAGGATCACGTCGCTGCCACCGGTGGTCGAGCGCACCGCGATGAGCCGGTCGTCTTCGGCCAGCTTGATGGCGATGATCCCCGAGCTACGGATGTTGCTGTAGGCCATCAGGTCGGTCTTCTTGACCTGCCCCTGCTCGGTCGCGAACAGCAGGTAGTGACCCTCGGTGAACTCGTCCACCGCGAGCACCATCGCCAGCTTCTCGCCCGCCTCGAGCGGCAGGACGTTGATGATCGGCTTGCCGCGCGCCGTGCGGCTGCCCGTCGGCAGGTGGAACACCCGCTGGCTGAAGACGCGCCCCGAGTTGGTCAAGAACAACATGGTGCTGTGCGTGGAGGCGACGAACAGGTGCTCGACGAAGTCGGCTTCCTTGGTCGACATCCCGCTCTTGCCCCGCCCGCCGCGCCGCTGGGTGCGATACTCGGACACCGGCACCCGCTTGACGTAGCCCTCGTGGCTGATGGTGACGACCATGTCCTCGACGGGGATCAGATCCTCGAGGTTCAGGTCGGCCGCAGACTGGGTGATCTGCGTCTTGCGCCCGTCCCCGAACTGCTCCCGCACGGCGGTCAGCTCGCCCTCGATGAGATCGAGCAGCAGCCCCTCGTCGTTGAGGATCGCGCGCAACCGGGCCATCTCGCCGCGCACCTGCTCCAACTCGGAGATGATCTCCTCGCGCTCGAGCGCCGTCAGGCGCCGCAACCGCATGTCCAGGATGTGCGAGGCCTGGATTTCGCTGAGGCCAAAGCGCTCGATCAGCGACGCGCGCGCGTCGTCGACCGTCTCGCTGCCCCGAATGATGCGGATGACCTCGTCGATGAAGTCGAGCGCGATCTTCAGGCCTTCGAGGATGTGCTCGCGTTCCTCGAGCTTCTTCAGCTCGAAGCGGCACCGCCGCAGGGTGACGTCGCGCCGATGATCGAGGAAGTGCTCGATGACCTCCTTGAGGTTGAGCACACGCGGCTCACCATGGACGATGGCCAGCATGTTGATGCCGAACGAGGACTGCAGGGCGGTCAGCTTGTAGAGCTGGTTGAGCACCACCTGCGCCTGCGCGTCGCGCTTGAGCTCCACCACCATCCGCATGCCGCGGCGATCGCTCTCGTCGCGCAGATCGCTGATCCCCTCGAGGCGCTTGTCCCGCACCAACTCGGCGATCTTCTCGAGCAACCGGGCCTTGTTGACCTGGTAGGGCAGCTCGTGGACCACGATCCGCTCGCGGTCGTGGCCCATCTCCTCGACCTCGCACACGGCGCGGATGCGGATGACCCCTCGCCCGGTGTGGTAGGCCTCGTAGATGCCGCGGGTTCCGTAGATCGTTCCGCCGGTCGGGAAGTCCGGCCCCGGCACCAACTCCATCAGCTCGTCGATGGTGACGACCGGCCGCCGCATCACGGCGATGCAGGCGTCGATCACCTCGCGCAAGTTGTGAGGCGGGATGTTGGTCGCCATGCCCACGGCGATGCCCGCGCTGCCGTTCACGAGCAGGTTCGGCACCTTCGCGGGCAACACGAGCGGCTCTTGCGTGGACTCGTCGTAGTTCGGCCCGAACTCGACGGTGTCCTTGTCGATGTCGGCGAGCATCTCGTGGGTGATGCGCGCCATGCGCACCTCGGTGTACCGCATCGCGGCCGCCGGATCCCCGTCGACGCTGCCGAAGTTGCCCTGCCCGTCGACGAGGCAGTAGCGCATCGAGAAGCTCTGAGCCAGGCGCACGATGGCGTCGTACACCGACTGATCGCCGTGCGGGTGGTACTTGCCGATGCAGTCGCCCACCACGCGGGCCGACTTCTTGTAGGACGAGTTCCAGTTGTTCTTCAGGTCATGCATCGTGAAGAGGACGCGGCGGTGCACGGGCTTCAACCCGTCACGCACGTCGGGCAGCGCACGCCCGATGATCACGGACATGGCGTAGTCCATGTACGAGGTGCGCATCTCGTCTTCGATGTTGATGGGGATGATAGCGCGGCGGGCTGGGTCCATCGATCGACCTGAAAGCTGGCTGAAATCGCCGTCTTGTACTCTCCGCCGGCCCCTGAGTCAACGCGGGCGGACCCCGAGCGGACCGTTCGTCGACGCCAATGTGGTTGATTCCCACATCGCCAGCTGTCGGTTTCGGCCACACGGTGCGTGCGGGAGGGAGAGAGTCCGTCGGCAGGTCGGCGCTTCGGAGGTTGGCACGGCGCTTGATGTTCCGTGCTGTCGTTGTTCGCTCGAGCGCCAGCCGGCGCTGACCAAAGACCGCCAAGCCGACCGGGAAAACCCCATGAAACTCCGCCCCACCGTCGACCGGCGCAACTTCGCCGAGCTGGCCCTCCCCCACCGGCGGGCCCTCTTCGCCGGGGCCATCCGCCTCACGCGGCACGAGGGAGACGCCGACGATCTGGTTCAGGACACGATGCTGCGGGGCTTCGCCCACGCCGACACCTTCGAGAGCGGGACCAACATGCGGGCATGGTTGTTCCGCATCATGACCAACACCTTCATCAACGGGTATCGGCGGCGGCGCAAGGAACGCGAGATCCTCGCACGCGAGGGCAGCACCCTGGGCGCCTGCCGCCTCTACGCGCCAAGCCGCGTCTTCGCCCACCAGCATCCCGAGACCACCTACGTCACCGAGGCGCTCTCGCCGACCATGGTCGAGGCCATCGAGCAGGTCCCCGAGAAGTTCCGCATCGTGGTGCTGCTGGCCGACCTGATGGACTTCAGCTACGCCGAGGTCGCCGACATCGTGGGCTGCCCGGTGGGCACTGTCATGAGCCGCCTGTTTCGCGGGCGCCGCCACTTGCGCGGCCGCCTGCGCGCCTACGCGATCGAGCAGCACATCCTGCCTGCGGACGCGCCCCTCGAGCCGCAGCGCATGGCGGCCTGAGTCCGCGCCGACAGGCTTGATTCAGCACCGAGAGGCTACTGAGGGTAGCTCTCGCCTGCCACGCTCCGCACCGCGCGCCAGGTCTCGATCGCGACCAGGAAGGCGTCGACGCAGGTCGGGTCGAATTGCGTGCCCGAGCACCGCACCAGCTCGCCGATGGCGTAGCCGTGGGTCAGCGCGGTGCGGTAGGCACGGTGGCTGGTCATCGCGTCGTAGCTGTCCGCCACCGCCATGATCCGCGCCATGAGGGGGATGTTGTCGCCGCCGATCCCGCGCGGGTAACCGTTGCCATCGAAGCGCTCGTGGTGGCCCCAGACGCCGGGCAGCACGTCACGGAAGCTGGGGATGGGTCCCAGCAACTCCTCGCCGTAGACCGGGTGCATCTTGAACCGCTCGTATTCCTCGGGGGTGAGCGGTCCGGGCTTGTTCAACTCCTCGGTGCGGAGCTTGATCTTCCCGAGGTCGTGCAGCCGGCCCGACTGGTGGATGAGCTGCACGAACTCCTCGTCGAGGCCCATCTGCCGAGCCGTGATCTCGGCGAACTCGGCCACGCGGGCGCTGTGCCCCGCCGTGTAGCGATCCTTCTCCTCGAGCGTGGTGACGAGCGCCTCGATGGTGTGGCGGAAGGTGCGCTCCTGCGTCTCGAAGAGCTGGGCGTTGTGCACCGCCGCCGCCGCGCGGTCCGCGATGATGGTCATCAGCTTGCGATCGCCCTCGATGAACGGCCGGCCGCCGTGGCGCACGGCCACGAGCAGGCCGAGCAGCTTGTGCCGACCGGTGAGGGGGGTCATCAGCAGCGAGGTCACCGGCGCGGTGCAGTCTGATCCGCGCAGGAAACGAAAGGCCCGGCCCTGGTTCGCCAGCACCGAGCCGTGCAGGCCCAGGGCCGCCTCGGCGAGGTCGTGCTCGGTGATGGGCTCGCCGTGGCCGCTGCTCGCCCCTTCCCAGCGCACGTCGTCATCCGGTAACAGGATCACGCTGACGCGATCCGCGTTGGTCTGCTCCAGGACGGTGGCGACCACCAGGCGCAGGGTGCGCGCCAGATCGGGCTCGTCGCCCAGGCGCGCGGCGAGCTGGTAGAGCGACAGGGCCGCGCGCAGCTCGATGTTCTCGGCGCGCAGGCGCTGTTGCTCCAGACCGCGCCGGACCGTGTGGACGACCTCTTCGACCTTGAAGGGCTTGAGCACGTAGTCGAAGGCGCCGCGCTTCATGGCCTCGATGGCCGTCTCGACCGTGCCGTAGCCAGTCATGATCAGCGTCACCACCTCGGGGTAGCGATCCCGGATCCCCTCGAGCAACTCGAGGCCGCCCATCTCGGGCATCTTCAGATCGCTCAGCACCAGGTGCACCGCGTGGTGGGCCAGGACGTCCAGGGCGACCCGGCCGTTCTCCGCGGTCAGCACCTGATAGCCCTCCATCAGCAGGAAGTCCGACAGGATCTCGCGGATGACCTGCTCGTCATCGACCACGAGGACCCGGGCCTGCGCGTGTGCATCGAAGGGAGGCGCCTTCTCGGTGGGGGAGGTCCCCGGGCGCGACGCGGCGATGGGCGTGGGCGCTGCTTCGGGGTTCATCTTCATCCCTCCTCGCTGAGCGGCGCACCGCGCGCCATCGCCCGCGGCCCGAGCGGCGTAGGGTGCGACATCATACTACACTTCCCCCGCGGGACCAGCGGGCACCCGCAACATCATACGGAAAGCGCCGCCGGCACGCAGGTCGGTCTGCCGTCCCCGACTTGCCACCTACGCGCGAGTGTGGCTCGATGGCTCGCGGGCGCGGAGGGGTGGCCGGTGCAAACGAGGATCGCGCGGAGCAACGCCGACCGGTGGCTGGCGGCGGCGGTGGTGGCCGCGGTGCTGTTGGTCGTGTTCCCGCTCCCGGCGCCGCTGCTCGACGTCCTGCTCTCGGCCCAGCTCGGACTCTCGGTGGTGGTGCTGGTGGCGGCGCTCGGCGTCCGCGATCCCCTCGAACTGTCGGTCTTCCCCACCGTGCTGCTGCTGGGCACGCTCTTCAGGCTGGCCCTCAACGTCTCCTCGACGCGGCTGGTGCTGACCGACGGCTACGCCG
>CALBMW010000392.1 GCA_937896275.1 uncultured Myxococcales bacterium | reverse complement strand
GCGTCGCCCGAGGTGGACGCGTCGATCGAGGCCGTCGAGATCGTGGCGGCGGCCCCGGCGTCCGAGGAGGCCCCGGCGTCCGAGGAGGCCCCGGTGTCCGAGGCGGCCCCGGTGTCCGAGGCGGCCCCAGCCTCCGAGGCGGCCCCTGCGCCGAGGGCGACCCCGGCGTCCAGGGCGGTCAAGGCCGACAAGAGCCACGGTTCGACCGGGATCTCGGCCCGCAACGCGGCGAGCTCGGCGCGCGCCCCCTCGTGGAAGGCGCCCACGCGGCGCCCCAGGATCAGCTCGTTCTTGAGGCTGTGCTCCCACCCGGCGAGCTCGGTGACCGTGACCTGATAGCCGCGCGCCTGCAGGGCCAGCGTCCGCAGCACGTTGGTGAGGTGGGCCCCGAACTCGCGCCGGTGCCACGCGTGACGCCACAGCGCCGACGGTCCCTCGCTGACCGGCGCGAGCAGGCGCGCGACCTCGGCCTGACAACACGGCACGAGCGCGATGTAGTCGCTCTTCGCCTGCAACCCGCGGACGATGGCCTCGTCCGTGGCGATGTCGCAGGCGTGCAGCGCGAGCGTGAAGTGCGCGCGCTCGGGCAACGCGGCGTCGACGATGCGCTCGTTGACGACCTGCAGACGGTCGAACCCCTGCTCCTCGGCGATGGCGCGAACGCGCGCCGCGAGGGGCGGCCTCGACTCGACCGCGATCAGCCGGCCGCGGCCGTGGCGCGCGATCCAGTGCTCGTAGATCGCGAGCCCCAGGTAGGACTTGCCCGCCGCCATCTCGAACAGCACGGGCTGCTCGTGGCGCGCAAACACGTCATCGAGCGCCGGGGTGATCAGGCGCAGGAAGTGCGTGATCTGCTTGATCTTTCGGTGGCTGTCGGCGTTGGCGCCGCCGCGCTCCGTGATCAGCCCGAGGGCCCGGAGCGTGGCGGTGGACTGGCCTTCGAGCAGGGTGCCCTGGACGGCGGAGGGGGTGAGGGACTGACGAGCGGGTCGGCGCATGCGCGGGGTTGTACGGGGTCGTGGGGACCCGGGGCAAGGGGCGGCGGCGCCCCGACCGGCGCATGGAGCTCTTCGCGCGCAGTCGCAGCTTGCCTCGACGCGGCCCGGCGCGCACCCTCGCGACCATGCGCCCCACGCTGCCCTGCCTGCTCCTGCTCGCCCTCACCGCGCCGGCCCGCGCCGGTGAGCGCCCCGGGCTCGACGACTTCTACGATCGCACGCGCGACCGACACGTGGGCTTCGACCGATGCACGGGCTTCTGCGACGGACGCCGGCTGCTGCAGGCCCTGGTGGGCGCGCAGGTGGCCAACCCCAGCACCGACGCGCTGCGGCCGACCCTCGCCGAGGGGCTGCGGTTGGGCCTCGACGCTGGGCTCCGCGAGGGTCACTCGGTGCTCCGCGCGGCCGCCTGGGCCGATCTGCTGTGGACCAACGACACCTCCGAACAGGCGGCGCAGTTCGTGCCCGAGTACGTCACGCGCCTGACCGGCTTCCTCGAGCTGGGCGAGAGCGGCAACGGAGCCCTGCACCTGCAGGGGGACGTGGAGCTGGCGGCGCGCGAGGAGCTCGAGCCGCAGGACTTCGCGGAGTTCCAGCGGCACCCCTACACGGTGCTCGACGCCGAGGTCGAGGTGGCCCCGACGGGGCCCGAGGTGGACAAGGAGGCCTTCATCGCCCTTCCGCTGGGCTTCTCCCAGCGGGTGCGCTGGGACGATCTGGATCCGGGCGGCGAGCCTTCGGAGCTGCGGCGGACGCTCTCGGGGGCCTTCGCGCTGCGGGCCTTCCAGAAGCAGAAGCAGCACCACTATCAAATCGACGCGCCGCGGCTGACGCGCGTGGACTGGCAGGTCCCGGCCGGCGAGGCCTCGGCGTGGAAGGCGTCGCTGGGCTATCAGCGCCTCTCGCCCGACATCGACTGGCTGCAGATCTGGCTGCTGTTCGGGTGGGGCTGGTTCGACGGGGCGGAGGACGTCAACGGCTTCCTGACGCGCGTGGGCGTCGAGCTCGACGCCGGCGAGGACGACGACGTGGGCCTGCGCTACGACCGCGACTTCGCGCTCGACCGCGTGGAGCGCCGGTTCCGTGCGCTCAGCACGCTGCGCGGCGATTACCGCACCGAGCGACTGCGACCCGTGCGCCTGGGCATGGCCTACGCGCTCGTCTCCGTGGACACCGCCGGCAGCCTTCACGTGATCGAGCCCGAGATCGCCTGGAGGCCCTTCGCCGACCTCGGCGTCGAGATCGGGGTGCGCCTGCGCCTGCGCGTGCTGCGCGACCTGGCCGACGCGGCGTCGTTCCCGGACGACCAGCGATTTCAGTTCGCCCTGGACTGGCTGCTCTGAGAGCTCCCACAGAGAGCGCGCCCGCTTGTTCGGCCCGGCTCGGCGCGTATCCTGGGCCGATGCTCCGACCTGCCCTCTTCATCGTGGTGGCGCTCCTGGCGCTCGGGCTGTCGGGCTGCTTGGTGGAGTTCCCCGCGCCGATCGACGGCGACGGGGGCGCGCGGCCGAGCGAGGACGCCCTCTTCGGGCGCGTCCCCAACGAGGATGCCGGCCCGCGGCCCGTCCCCACCAAGGACGCCGGGTCACCCGACGACGCGGAGGCGGCGCCCGATCGCGCGCGGCCCCCCGAGCCGCCCACCGAGCCCGCGGCCCCGCCTCCCCCGGCCTGCCCCGACGCCGACGGTGACCGCGTCTGTGACGACCGCGACGTGTGCCCCGGCGGGCGCGACGACATCGACGGGGACGCCGACGGGACGCCCGACAGCTGCGACCCCTGCCCAGCCGACGCCGAGGACGACGTGGACGGCGACGGCGTGTGTGCCCACCTGGACATCTGCGCGCTGGGCGACGACCGACTCGATGCCGACCGGGACGGCGTCCCCGACGCCTGCGATCCCTGCCCGGGCGATCCCCTGGACGACGCCGACCAGGACGGCGTCTGCGGAGACCTCGACCGCTGCCCGGGCAGCGACGACCGCCTGGACGCGGACGCGGACGGGGTGCCCGACGGCTGCGATCCGTGTGGCGTCGGCGGGGCGCCCGCCCCCAGCTTCCCGGTCGTCGATGGCGTGGTCTCGATCCGGTCGGCCGACATCAACGGCCAGGGCTGGCTGGCCCAGGTGGCGGGCGACACCCCGGTGTGGGTTCGGGTGGACTACGGGACGAACGCCTGCGGCGCCCCGGACCCGTCGCTGAGGATCGAGCTCGGCTTCACCGAGGCCCCGACGCGCCTGTATTGCGTCTATCCATGGACCTACGAGTGCCGCGAACAGGCCTATCGGGGGTGGGATCTGCGGCTCCTGCGGTCGCCCGCGGCGCCCGGCATCTACCCCGTGCGGATGGCCGTGCGGCGGGATGGGTCCTGCTCGCCCGCCGATGGACCCTGGCCCGCGGGCCCGCCGCCGCCCGCCGCCACCATCGGCTACCTGTGCGTCACGCCCTGAGCGTGCGTCACTCCATGGGCGGCGTGCCCTGAGCCACCGCGGCCGCCTTCAACGGCCGGATATCGAGGGCCTGACACCCGGGATCCGAGGCCCCGCGACGCATGCCCTGGAGCCACGCCAGCAGCGAGGCGTCGTCCACGTAGCGGAAGATGGGCTCCTCGTCCTCGATGCGGAAGAGCGCGCCGACCGACACCGTGCACCGATGCCCCGCGCCATCGACGAAGGTGGCCGTGTGATCGGTGAGGGTGGCCGGATCGGCGCCCATTCGGAAGCCCAGATCCAGCACGAGGCCGTCCCGGGCGCCGAGCTCGACGCCACCCTCGTTGTCGCGCGCGACCTCGGGCGCCTGCCGCACCGAGAGGCCGGTGGCGCCAAGGAGGCGCGCCCCATCCAAGGCGAAGATCAGCTCGGCGCCGTTGGGCAGCCGCACGCGGGCCTTGCCGTCGCGCAGCCGCGCCCCCAGCGGCGCCACGCGGGGGAAGACCCAGAAGACGCGCGCCCCGGTGACGCGCGTCAGGCGGTTGTACTCGGCGTGGTCGGGGTGGTCGGGCGCCACCGGGGCGCCCTCGTCATCGACCGGCAGGAAGGTGTTGAACACCATCACCCGGCCGTCGCTGCCCAGGGTGAAGCTGCGCGCCGGCGCGACGGCGTCGCGGGGGCCCACGGAGAGGGAGCACTTGCCCAGGCGGCTGTGCCAATGGGTCGAGAGGCGCAGATCGCCGCGCTCGACGACCTGCTGAGCGCAGCCAGGGGGGCCGGCGTCGGTGAAAGGTGGAGAGGCGAGGACGGCGGCCAGCATCAGGGCGGGGGTGATCCACACGTTGACTCCGAGGGTCTGGTGCGCCGGGGCGCGTTCGGCGTCGCACCGAGCAAGGCCCGTGCCCCGCGTCGGGCCACGCCGCACGGGCCCGCCGGGTGACGAGGTGTGAACGGTGTTTCACGTGCCGTGAGCGAGGCGCCCGGTGCGGGGCAGCCCTCAGGGGCAGCCGGGCGGCGTCATCCCCGCGATCCAGGTCCGGATCAGGTCGACCCCGAGGTCGTCCGAGAGCAGGTTCGGCAGCTCGGGCATCTTGATCTCAGGATCGGTGGAGCTCATGCGATAGACCATGATGCTCGCCTCGGGATCGCCGGGCACGATGTCCGCCGTGCGGGCGCCGGCGCCGGGCCCTGCGGCGACCGGGGCCTTGCACACGCCGAAGCGGGTCGGGTTCTGCTCGGCCGCCTGCAGCACCAACCCGGAGGGGCCGCCCTGCCCGCCCGCCCGGTGGCAGTGCGCGCAGTTGGCGTCGAGGTAGCTGCGCGCCCGGCGGTCCACCGGCGCGTCGCCGAAGGGATCGACCAGACGGGTGGCGTCGCCGAAGTCGGCGCCCGGCGCGATGACACCCCGGGAGGCCAGCCAGTCGAGCTGGGGCAGCGTGGCGCCCTCCCTCTCGACCGCGCGATCGAGTTGACGCGAGACGACGCCCAGCAGGCCCAGGCGATCGTCGTTGGCGTGGCACTGGGCGCACTGGTTCGTGTTGGGCAGCAGGTAGCGCTGGGTGGTCACCTCACCGGCCTCGTCCGTGAAGGACAGCGTGACCCGCTTGCCGGCGACCATGCGGGTGGCGTCGGCGTGCCCCTCGTCCCACAGATAGACGTGGCCCTCGTAGCCGTCGGGGCCGCGAACCAGCAGGCGCGTCTCGATCAGGGTGGCGGTGCCCTCGGGATCGCGGCGGTCGGCCGAGTACCAGAAGTGTTTGATGACCACCGCGCCGACGGGCAGATCCCAGGCCTCGTCCCCGCGCACCTCGATGGCCGTCCCCGGGGGCAGGTAGATGAAGCGCGCCTTGCCCGCGTGATCGGCCCAGAGCGGCGCCACCACCTGATACGGGTGCACCCCGGTGGCGGGGACGAGATCGGCCATCGAACCGACGAAGAACCCGTAATCACTCAGGTTCGGGTAGGGCAGCGCGGCGAGATCGACCGTCGGCACGCCAACATCCGGTGGGCCCGCGTCCGGCGCCTCGGCGTCGGCACCCGCCGCGTCCGCCCCAGCGGGACCGGTGTCCATCCCGCCCGCGCCGCCGCCGCCGTCGTCGCAGCCCCCGAGGACCACGGCGCCGAGGGCCACGGCGAGCAGGCTACAGATCGATGGTCGGCAGCGCATCGTGCTGGCACATGAAGGGAGTGAGATCGTCCGAGGCCATGAGCATCCGGCACACACCGATGTCGCGGAAGGTGACGCCCGCCTCGTCGATGCAGTTGCGGCGGGCGGGGTCCTCGGCCTGACCGTCGGCCAGGCACCCGTCGGTCAGGATGTCGGGAAGCGGCACCTCGAGGCCCAGCTGGCTGAGCAGCCCCTGGGGCGCGTCGCCGTTCTCCGCGAAGGTGTTGTCATGCACCCAGCTGCCCTCCGAGAACGCGTCGTAGCCGGGGTCGTCGTAGGCGCCGATGAAGTCGACCAGGTAGCTGATGAGCACGAGGCCGGCCGTCTCGTTGCCGCGCACCTCGTTGGCGGTGAACTCGGTCCCGTCGGCGGCCAGGATGAAGGCGCCGGTGCCACCCGGCACCAGGGACACGACGCTGCCGGCGCGCCCGAAGTTGGGCAGGTTGTTCTCGATCATACGGTTGTCGTGAACCTTGGTCCGCCGGCCCTCTTTCACGGGCAGCTCCGGCAGCGTGAACACCAGGATGCCGCCCGTGTTGTCGTGGGCGTGGTTGCCCACGACCTCGGCGTCGCTCGAGTTCTCGATCTCGATGCCTGCCACGTTGCCGTAGGCCTCGCAGTCGCGCACGAGGATGTTCCGGGACTGGCCGACGTAGATGCCCGCGTCGCTCGCGCCCGTGACGACGCAGCCTTCGACGAGCACGTCGGTGGACTCGACGGGGTAGATGCCATAGGCGCCGTTGGTGCTGTCGGCGGGCGAGGTCCATGACACCCTGAGGGCGGAGAAGGTGATGCCGTCCACGCCGGCGGCGCGGATGCCGTCGCCGGCGCTGTCGACCACGGCGAAGGCTTCGAGCCGGACCCCATCGCTGGTGATCAGCAGGCCGTTGGCGCCCACGTCCTGGGTGCTGAAGTCGAGCACCGTCTCGTCGCGGCCCGCGCCCAGCAGGTGAAGGTCGGCGACCGCGATGGAGATCTCGCTGTCGAGCGCGAAGGTGCCGGCGCCGAGGCACACTCGATCCCCCGGGCGGGCCTCGATGAG
>CALBMW010000391.1 GCA_937896275.1 uncultured Myxococcales bacterium | reverse complement strand
GGAACTTGGGCATGTTGTCGGGGTCGAGCTCGATCGTCGTCGTCGTGTCCATGGGGGCCTCCGTCGCGGGTGGACGGGAGGCCTTCGGACAACGGCGAGAGGTCGTGCGCGAAAACGCATGCCGCGTGGACGATCTTCGCGAGCTGCCGGCAGCGCCACGCGATTCGGCGCGGTCCTGCCTGTGGTGCCGATGGTCGGTGTGACAACCCGCGCTGGCCCCGCGTTGACACCGCGGGGGGGCGCCCGCAGGATGCGCGCCGTGCATATCGTCAGCTACCTGGTCGACGCCGACCGTTATCGCGACCGCGTCCTGATGTTCGCCGAGGCGGCGTCGCGCGTCGGCCGAATGACACTCTTGGTGGGCTCACCGCCCCGCGAGGTCGCGCTCACCGCCCTGCCGAACCTGCGGGTCGTGCCGCTGGCGCCCGGCCCACGCAAGCGCCAGCTTCTCCAGGCATCGCTCCTGCGATGGTGGGTCACCCACCGGCCCCGGCCGGACCTGCTGCACGACACCCAGGGCTTCATGGCGCCGCTCTTCACCTTGCTCGCGCCCGCCCCTCGACGCCCGGTGCGCCTCTCGTCCAACTTCGCGAGCACCTGGGACTGGTTCTCGACCCTGCGCGGCCGCTGGCCGGTGGAGTGGCGCGAGCGCGAGACGCGCTACTGGATGCAGCTCGTCGAGGAGGCCGCCCTCGCCCGCGTCACCGATCACTTCACCGTCTTTGGCGAGGGGCACCGCGATCTCTTCGCGCGCACCTACCGCGTGCCGGTCGAGCGGGTGCACGCGCTGCCGAATTGCGTCGATCCGGCGGCCTTCGCGGCCGTGGCGCCCCCCGCGGACGACGCTGGCTTCGAGCCCGGCACGCGCCTGCTGCTCTTCGTGGGCGCGACCTTCCGCTACAAGGGCATCCACGAGTTGCTCGCGGCCCTCGCGGCCCTGCGCCCCGCTCACCCGGACCTGAGGTTGCTCATCGTCGGCAAGGCGCCCGGCCGCGCGGGCGCAGCGCTCGACGCGGATCTCGCCGCCCGCGACCTGCGCGCCATCGTCCGCGTCGTCGGGCGCGTCCCCCGCGAGACGCTGCCCGGCCTCATGGCGGCGGCCGAGGCCGTCGTCCTGCCCACCTACACCGAGGGCAGCCCCCGCGTGCTCATCGAGGCGATGGCGGGCGGGCGCCCGGTGGTCGCCTCGGACATCCCCGGCGTGCGCGCCCTCGACCCGACCGGGACATGCCTGCGCCTGGTCCCGCGTGCCGACGCCGCGGCGCTGGCCCGCGGGATCGAGGCCGTGCTGGCGGATCCGGCCGAGGCCGCGGCCATGGGCGCTCGAGCGCGCGCTCGCTACCTCGCGGGCCACACGCCGGCCGCGGCCGGGGCGGCGCTCGCGGATCTGTATCGGGGGCTCGTCGGCGACCGCTGAGACCCGTCTTCAGGCCCGGCGCGCCCGCAGGATGAAGTTCGCGTTGGTGAGCTTGTTGACCACGGGGTGACGCGCCAGCGCCCCCAGGGGAGCCAGCCGCCGCGACGCGAGGCCCCACCACCGCACGTCGACCAGCCCCGCGCCGCGCGCGAGTCGCGCCCACGTCGAGGCGTCCTGGTGGATGTCGTACTCGATGCCCGGCGTGAACAGCCGCGGCAGGCCCACCTTGGACGTGTAGCGTTCGAGGCAATGGCGCGCGACGTCCGTCACCAACAGATCGCCGCCCGGCCCCATCAGATCGTGCAGCTTGGCGAAGATGGCTTCGAAGCGCGCGCGCTCCGGGCTCGGCGGGTCGAGCGAGATGCGCACCTCGTCCACGTGGTTGATCGAGTTGAGCGACACGACCGCGTCGAAGGGGCCCTCGCTGGCGGGGTAGCCCTGGATCGTGTTCACCGCCACCCGCAGGCCGTCGACGCCCGCCGACTCGAAGCGACGCGCCAGCATCGCGGCGAAGTCGTCGTGGCCGCCGACGCCGAGGGAGGGCTCGAGGGCCACCACCTCGCCGGCGCCCAGCACCAGCCGCATCCACAGGCTGAAGACGCCGCGCCCGGCCCCCACATCGAGCACGCGGCGCCCGGCGAGAGGGAATCCATCGAAGTACTGTTCGGCGCGGCTGACCACGCGCTCCCAGGCGGCGCCTTCGAGCCCCGCCAGCCGTCTCACCGTCTCGATCTGCGTCGCCCGATCCGTCATCTTCGCCTCCTCGACCCTCGCCGGGGGCGCATTTGACCGAGCCGGGCGGGGGGCGTCAAGCGCGCGTCGGGCGCAACGGGGTCGACACGGACACGATTTGTTGAACAAACTGTGCCCGCGCACGTCGCCGGGCGCCGCTCGGTGCTCCGCCGGGCGCTCTGGGGAGGACACGATGAAGCTCGCAGACTGGATCCCAGCCCTGGCCCTGGCCCTGGGCCTCGCCCTGCCCGGCGCGGCCGTCGCCAAGCCGGCCACCAAGCCCGGCGCCACCAAGACCCTGAAGAAGACCGGCAAGCGGCCCGCACGCAAGGCCACCCTTCGGGGCCCCGCCGGTGACGAGCACAAAGACGCCATGTCCCGGCGCGCGGCCGCGGGCCTCGGCGTCCTCGAGCTGACGCCGCGCGAACAGCACCGCCTGACCGAGCTGCACATCGGCACCGTAGGCGAGCTGGCGCGTGCCCCGCTCGCCCGCCTGACCCCCGCCTTCGGGGCGCGGCGCGGGCGTACCATGAAGACCGCCGCCGACCACTACCTGCATCAGGGTGCTCAGGACGGGGGCGACGCGCCCAAGGCCGACGAGGGCCAGCGCGGACGCGGTCACCAGCCCGCGCCCGCGCCCGACCTGCGACGTTGAGCGCCCCGCGTCGCGTCGCGCGGCTCCTGGTGCTCGGCGCCCTCGTCGCCACCCTGCCCGCGTGCCTGGGCGAGGACGGCGGCGACGCCGAGTACGTCGACGCCGGG
>CALBMW010000390.1 GCA_937896275.1 uncultured Myxococcales bacterium | reverse complement strand
GCACACAGTCACCGTCGGCCCCGCTGCCGCCCAGCATCACCTCGGGGCGCTCCCCCGCCGGCGGATCGGGCACCTCGGGCGGATCGGGCGCGACCGGCTCGTCGGGCGCGCCCCCGGGGGCCAGCGGCGGCCCCAGCCGCGGATTGTTCCGCGTCCACAAGTCCCCGAGAAACATGGGGTAATCGAAGGCGCGGGTGTTCAGGTAGATCACGCCGTATTGCCCGTTGGGCGAGGCGTTGGCGCGATCCGTGTCGAAGGCGCCGGTCGCCTGAACGATGAAGCCGCCCGCGCGCAGCTCGGCGCGGCTGGGGTGGGCGTTGGCGTCGCCGGGCCCGGGCGAGCCGGCGGGCCACGCGTGGCGCAGCGTGTCCTGCTCGATGCGGACGAGGCGGGTGTACCCCCGCGCGTCGGTCCAGACGTCGGCCAGCGCGGTCCAGTCCCGATCCACCTGCTCGTTGATGACGCAGCGCACCTCGCCCGTGTCGCCGCGGCTGACCTCGCCGCCCGGGCAGCCGAAGCCGGTGCCCCGCTCGATCGCCACGCCGTGCCGCGTGGGCTGGGCCGTCATCTGCAGCAGATCGGCGAAGGCCTGTGCGTGGATCGGCTGGTAGCCGTGGGGGCAGAACTTGTCCCCGTCCCACACGGTCTGGTCGTAGAACATGCTGGTGTCGAGGGCGCCCATGCCGGCGCGCAGGCCGTTGTCGTCCGAGGCGATGGTGTGCACCTGATCGGCGAGCAGGGCGCGGGCGTCGGGGTGGCCCGAGGCGTCGGCGTACTGCAGGCACAGTCGCTTCATGGACTCCTTGTCGTAGCCGGCCGGGGGCGCAAGCACGGCGGTGCCTTGGGCGGTGCCGATGGCCGGCGCCGAGGACGTGGCGACGCCCGCGAAGAGGTGCGGGGCCATGCAGCCGACCTCGACCGCCACGCCGCCGCCCGCAGAGAGGCCGACGATGTAGATCTGATCGGGATCGACCGCCAGATCGGGGTCGTCGACGATCTGGCCGGCCGCCGAGATCAGCGCCGCCTGGTCGGGATCGTCGCGGGTGGGCCGGTAGACGCCGATGGCGCCGTCGTAGCCGTAGTTGAGGCACTCGACGTTCTGCGCGTCGCGGTTGGGGTGCACCGGGCGCACCGTGGCCGGCACGACGATCACCAGGCCAAAGGCCTCGGCGGCCTCGGGCCAGCCGCCGCCCTGCGCGACCTGGAAGGGCATCTGGCCGCAGCCCGTGAGGTGGAAGACCGCGCCGCGGTGCTCGGGCGCGCGCCTCGAGAAGCCGTCGGGCACGTAGACCCAGGCGTTGGGGAAGCCCAGGTAGTTGGCCCGGAAGGTCCAGTTCGTGCCCTGGGCCCAGGCCGTCTGGTTGGGGATGCTGGTCGCGCCCGCCGGGGCGGGCGCCGCCATCATGAGCGCCGTCATCATGAACACAGCCGCGCAGAGCAGCCCGGTCCTCGTCGCGACGCCGCGTGTCACCGTGTTCATGCTTCCTCCCCGCTGCGCGCGCCCCATGGTCGCGGTGGGCTCATGCTGTCAGTGCGAACAAGACGCTATCTCGCACCGTGCGCGGCGTCAATCGCAATGCTGCGTTGCACAACACGCGGCGATGGCGTGCGTGAGGTGCGTCCCGCAGATCCTCCCGTGGCGCCGGTCAGTGGGCCTTCAGGAAGGCCTCCACCGCCGCGTTGTACTCCACCGAGCAGTCCATCTGCACCGTATGACCGCAGCCCTCGAGCGTCACGAGCCGCGCCCCCGGGATGTTGCGCTGGCCGTGCTTCATCACGTCGATCGTGGGGCCGCCGTGCATGAAGGGGTTGGGGATCAGCCGGTCCATGTCGCCGTGCACGATCAGCGTCGGCACCTTGATGTGCCTCAGGTTGGCGCGCACGAAGTCGTCGTGGGCCAGTCCGTGCACCGACCGCACGTTGGCGTAGGCGTATTGGGCGAAGGTGTCGTTCTTCGCCGCGCGCACGCGCTCCTCGACCAGCCAGGCGTACTCGGGCCTCCAGCGGTAGAAGTTGGCGCGGCGCACGGTGCCCCAGATGGCGGCTTCGGACGTGCCCACGATGAGCGGGACCGTGAAGACCTTCTCGAACCAGGCCTGCTCCTTGGGCGAGAAGCGCTCGAAGCCCGCCGGCGAGGTCAGCACCAGCGCCGACAGGGCGTCGGGGTAGCGGATGGCGAAGGACAGCGCCGTCTGGCCGCCCATCGAGTGCCCGACGATGACGGGCCGATCCGCGCCG
>CALBMW010000389.1 GCA_937896275.1 uncultured Myxococcales bacterium | reverse complement strand
TGGCCCTCGCGTTGCTGGGCCTGGCCTGGCGCCGACGTCTGGCGGTGACGCCGTCGGACGCCAGGCTGCCGGTCGCGGCGCGCTCGGTCCGAGCGCTGGGGGGGCGCGTTGATCCTGGGCGGGGCGGCCGTCGGCTGCGCCCGCGTCGAGGACGCCGCCGACGGCGCGGACGCGGGGCTCTTCGTCTCACCCCCATCGAGCGAGGTCGGCAGCCCCGGCGGCAAGCCAGCCCCTGGCGCCGGGACGCCGCCCGCGGGCAACGGCGGCGCGCCTCAGCCGCCGGTCGAGGATCCCTGCGGTGGCATCGGCATCGAGGGCACCTGCAAGGGCGAGCTGCTGGTGTGGTGCGAGGCGGGGCGCCTGCGCAGCGAGGATTGCGCCGCCCGCCGCCTTGCCTGCGGCTTCAGCAACGCGGACGGTCGCTCCGCGTGCGTCGAGGTGGTCGTGGAGCCAGCCGAGGTGCCCGGCGTGCCGCCGGCGCTCCCCCCCGAGGGCAACGGACGCGTCCCCGACGAACGCGCGCCACCGCCCCCCGCGGCCGACGCGTGTGGTGGCCTCGATCAGCAGGGGCGGTGCGTGGGCGCCGTGGCCGAGTGGTGCTCCAATGGCGTGGTGGATCGCCTCGATTGCGCGGCCGAGGGGGCTCGATGCGCCTTCGTGGATGACGTGATCGGCTATTTCTGCGTCGCGGCGGCCCCGGCCCCCGATCCCGTACCGCCGCCGGCCCAACCGCCCCCCGAGGAATCGCCGCCCGAGGATATCCCGCGGCCCGGCCCAGCCCCCGACGGGTGCGGCGCCCTCGACTACCTGGGCCGGTGCGTGGGCGCGGTGGCCGAGTGGTGCGGCGACGGCGCGGTGCAGCGCGTGGACTGCGCCGAGCGGTCGGAACCCTGCGGCTACGTCGACGATGAGACCGGCTACTACTGCGTCCCTGCGCCCGACGTGCCGCCGCCCGACGAGCCACCGCCCGACGTGCCGCCGCCCGAGCAGCCGCCGCCCGAGCAGCCGCCGCCCATGGACGACTGCGGTGGGCTGGGCCTGCAGGGTCGCTGTGACGGTGACCTGCTGCTCTGGTGCGACGCGGGCTCGGTCTCGACCATCGACTGCGCCGTGCTCGACTCGACCTGCGAGTTCATCGACCCCGCGATCGGCGTCGACTGTGTCCCGCTCCCGATCGACGATCCCTGCGGTGGCCTCGACTTCCAGGGGGCCTGCGACGGCGACTCGGCGCTTTGGTGCGTGGACGGCACGTTCTACAGCGCCGACTGCGCGGCGCGGGACCAGATCTGCACCTGGACGGGCGACGCCGCCGGCTTTTACTGCGCCGATCCCTGATTACTTTCGGCCGGTTGCGCCAACGCGCGCCGCAGCGGGCAGGTCTCGGGCGCCGTCGTCCCCCGGCGATAGATCTCGAGCAGGGCGCGTGAGCGTTCGGCCAGCATGCGCCGCACGTCGCGCCGCATGCCCTTCACGCGCGGGATCTGCAGGTTGTCATAGGCGGTGGTCTGGTGGCGCATCCACGCGATGACCGCGGCCTCGGCGCGCTGCCCCACCGGGATGCGCTCGGTGCGCGCCACCGTCCCGCTGCCCACCGGCGTGGCGTGCGCTGTCACCCGGGTGGCGAGCGCCTTGGCCTCGGCGGCGTAGCGGGCGTCGAAGGCCAAAAAGGCGATCACCTCGGCCTCGAACTGGCGCACGTAGGCGGTCTGCTCGCGGTCCCGCCGAACGCGGCCGGCGTCGAGCTTCTTCTGGTAGCCCGGCATCATCTTCTCGCGCTCGACCCGCCGTCGCTCGCGCTCGATGGTCTCGGCGGGGGCCCACAGCCCGCGCGAGAACATCTTGCGGCCCTTCTGCTCCTGGACCACCCAGTGTGGGCCGGCCGCCTTCACGCGACGGGTGAGCATGGCGTCGCCCGGCGGCAGGAGGGCCCAGCCCTCGGGGGGGGTGAGCAGGGCGCCGTCCTCGGCGCGCAGGCGATCCGGGCGGGGACCGGGGCGTACGGTGCGGGTCTCGTGCGGCATGGCGCGCATGGTGCGAGGGGCGGTCGTGCGCGTCAACCGCGGTGGCGTGGGGCGCGCCGGCCTGCCAGACTTGCTCGCCCCGGGGGGTCGCCGTCCGCCGTGAGTCGTAGACTGCCGTGAGTCGTGACCTGCCGTGAGTCGTGAACTGCCGTGAGTCGTGAACTGCCGTGAGTCGTGAGCTGCCGCTGTGAGTGAGGACGAGGTTCAAGGCGGTCGCCTGGGCCGCATGGCGCGCCTCGGTTGGCTGTCACGCCGCGCGGTGCCGATGGCGATCCTGCGCGCGCGACAGGCGATGCGGACGCTGGAGGACATCCGCGATCTGTCGCCCAGGGATCTGGCGCGCCACACCCGCATCGCCGAGGAGGCGCTCGAGACGCTGGGCGACATGAAGGGCCTCGCCCTCAAGGTCGGCCAGATGCTGTCCTACATGGACGGCGCGCTGCCCCCCGAGTACCGCCCGGTCTACCAGCGCGTGCTCACACGCCTGCAGCGGGCCGCGCCCCCGATGAGGTGGTCCGCCGTCGAGCCCATCCTGGTCGCCGAGCTGGGCTCGGTGGCCGCGCACTTCGCGCACTTCGAGCCCGAGCCCTTCGCTGCGGCCTCCATCGGGCAGGTTCACCGCGCCCGGCTGCACGACGGGACCGACGTGGCGGTCAAGGTGCAGTATCCCGGCGTCGAGCGCGCCATCGTGGCGGACCTGGACAACGCCGGCATGATGGAGGGGGTCGCGCGCACCTTCCTCTTCGCCATGGGCGGCGGCCAGGTGGCCGGCTACGGGCGCGCGGTCATGGCCGAGATCCGGGCGCGGCTGATGGAGGAGCTCGACTACGCCCGCGAGGCGACGATGCAGCAGCGCTTCGCGGAGTTGCTGGTCGGCGATCCCGATCTGCGCGTGCCCGAGGTCTTCCCCGCGCACTGCGCCCGCCGCGTGCTGACCACCGAGCTCATCGTCGGGCGCACGCTCGACGAGGTGCGCGCCGAGGCCGACGCGCCCACGCGCGCCCGCTACGGCCAGGCCCTCGGGCGCGCGGTCGTCAACGGTCTCTACACGTGGCGCCTGTTCAACGCCGATCCGCACCCCGGCAACTACCTGTTCCCCGCGGATGGCTCCGTCGTGCTGCTCGACTTCGGCTGCGTGAAGGAGATCCCGAGCCCCATGTGCGTCGACATGCGCGGCTACGTCACGGCCGCCATTCGCGCCACGCGCACCGACGCCCCGGCCGAATGGGCCGCGTTCGACGACGCCATCGTGCGCGCCTTCCGCCTCGATCCCGCCGAACCCGCCGTCTTCCGGGTGTACCGCGAGTTCCTGCTCTATCTGCTGCGCCCCGTGCTCGAGGACGCGCCCTTCCACTTCACGCCCGAGTACACCGGCGAGTCGGTGGACCGCGTCTTTCAGGCGAAGTCGGAGTTGCTGTTCCAAAAAGGGATCATCCCGCGCATCCCCAAGCTGCCGCCGCTGCCGGTCGACTACACCTTCCTCAATCGCCTGCAGTGGGGCTTCTTCTCGATCCTCACCCTGCTGGGCGAGCCGGTGAACCTGCACGCGCTGCTGCCCGCAGAGCTGCGAGAGGGGTGATCGAGGGCGCCTCATGATCGACCCCCTCCACACCGCGCTCGCCCGGGCCCGGATCGCCTTCGACGCGGGGGACGCGACCGCCGCCTTTCGAACGCTGGAGCCTTTCGCCTCGCAGCTGCCCGAGGACGAGCGACTGGCGCTGGCGTGGTCGGCGCAGCTGATCGCCGTGCACGGCGAGGCGGCGCTCAGCCAGGAGATCGCCCGCTTCGCCTGGCATTGGGGGCATCACCCCGACGTGATGGTCAACGTGTGCCGCGCGGCGGTGGCCTGGGGGGCGACGCGGCCCCTCGACGCGCGGGCGCCGGACGACGATCCGGTGGTCCAGGCGGCGCAGGCGCTTCGGCGGTGCCTCCTCGACGTGCGGCGGGTCAAAGAGGCGGCGCCGCTCTTCCTGGACCTGGCCGTCGGGCTCACCGCGGCCGGCGCGCGCTGGGACGATGACGCGTTGTCGGCCTACGAGCAGGCCCTCGATCTCGATCCCGCCTCCGCCGAGGGCTGGAGCGCGTTGGGGCGGCACCACCTGCTGCGCCGGCGCTTCGACAAGGCGCTGCAGGCGGCCACCCACGCGGGCGAGATCGGCTCGGACCCGTCGGCGACCTGGGTGCGCGGGGTGGCGGCGACCGCGCTGGGCGACTTCGAGGTCGCGGCGGCGGCGTGGCGGGCGCTGGGGCACGACGTCGGGCGTGGCGACGACGGCCTGCCGCTCTTGGACCTGCCGACCGTCGAGGTGGTGCTGAGCGCGCGTCTCTCCCGACTCGACGACGGCCCGGCGGCCGGTGGCGAGGCCGCCCTCGAGGTCGTCTGGGTGAAGCCCCACAGCCCTTGCCACGGCCGCGTCGTGACGCCCACGGTGCACGCGCTGCCGGCCGACTTCGACGATCGTGTGCTGTGGGACGCCGCGCCCCTTGGCTTCCGCCCGGTGCAGGGCCGCGAGGTGCCGCGCTTCTCGGCGCTCGCCGTGCTGGGCCGGGGGCGCGCCGCGACCCACCGCTTCGTGGGACGCCAGCCGCGCGCGGGCGCCCTCGCCGGCCTCGGTGACCACCTGCCGCCGGGCTGCTTCGTGTACGTCCACGACGAGCAGGTCATGGGTGGCCGCGACACCGAGGCGGTCAGCGGCAAGGTCGTGGCGCCCCGTGACATGAGCCGTGAGACCCTCGCCGCTCACCTGGCCGCGGCGCTGCCGCGCGTCCCCGGCGCGACGCTGGAACTCTCGAACCCGACCTGACGCCCGTCCGCCGGAGAGACCGGGCGGTGGAGAGACCGGGCAGCGCCGGGTGGAGGACTCTCAGCTCAGGCGCGCGCGCCGTCGCGCGACCCAGACGGCCAGCCAGGCGCCCGCCGCCGCCCAGAGCGTCACCCACATCACGAGCCTATGCAGTCGCCACGCCCCGGTGCCGCGGCGAATGAACACGGTGTCCGCCTGCCCTGGCTTCGACGCGATGGGCGGGCAGCCGGCGAGGAAGGCTGCCTGGACTGCGGGGTCGAGGACGTCGGCGCCGTCGGCGGCCCGCGCGGCCTCGAAGTCCGCCTGCGCCTGCTGGAAGGCCTCACCCTCGGCCAGCGCCACGGTGACGGCGGCCTGGAGCGAGGCCTCGTCCTCGTCGATCTGGCCCGCGATGTCTGCCATGCGCCCCCGCACCAAGGCCTCGATCAGCCGCACGGTCCCGGCGTCGGGGCTGAAGCGGTCCTTCATCGCCAGCGCGCGCGCGTAAGCGGCGTAGGCGATGGGTCGCTGCTCCATGGCCTCCATGATCTGGCCCAGCGCCAGGGCCGAGTGCGGGTTCGCCCCCCCGCCCAGCATCCACATGCCGAGCAACCCCAGCACGGGCTCGTCGAAGGGCGCGCCCTCGAAGTCGGCGCCGGTCACCTCGGCCCACTCGGGCTCGGGCACCACGCGCGGTATGTAGGCCTCGCGGCTGGTCCAGCGTTCGCCCAGGTCGTGCGACGCCCCCTCCACCAGATCGCGCACCGCCGCCGGGAGCGCGCGGTAGGTGGGCCGCAGCTTCGGCGGAGGGGCGTCGAGCGGCCACCCGATCGCGGAGAAGCGCGTGAACCAGGTCGGATCGTCCAGCCCGGCCCGCACGTGGCGGGCGACGACGAGCTGCCAACGCTCGCGGCCGAAGTGCGCCGCAGGGTTGAGCCGCACGGCCTGCCGCACGAAGCCCAGGCCCTCGGCCACCGCCCCCCGACCCTCGGCGTCGCCCGTCGCCAGCGCGCGCAGGCCCTGGTGGACGAGCACGGTGCCCAGGTTGGCGTAGGTGCGGTACCACGCCTGCTCGGCGGGCGTGAGCGCTCCGGCCCGCCGGACCACCTCGATGTAGGCCTCGACCGCGTCGGCCGCGGCCTTGGGCGGGAAGTCCAGGCGTGGCCAGCGGCGCTCGACCAGCGCCTTCTTGCGGCGCAGCACCGAGATGGCCTCGTCGGCGCGCCCCAGACGGTCGAGCGCCACCCCCCAGTCGTCGAAGGCCTCGAGCGACGCAGGCTCGAACAGGGCAGCCGGGTCGCGCGCCTCCGTCTGCTCGACGCGGGCGATCGAGCGCGCGACGACCGCTTCGCTCCAGGCGGGGCCATGGCGGGGAAAGCGCTGGTGGACCACGTCGTAGACCATCGCCACGCGCAGGGCGGTGCCATCCGGCATGAGGGCCACGCGGTAGGGGGCGGGCTCGGCGACGACGCGGCCCTCCGACAGGAAGGCCTCGCCGAGGGCGAAGAAGAGGCCCAGGAACCCGAACAGCGCGGCCACCACGGCGACGCCCACCAGGCGGCGCGCGCGTGTCACGAGGGCTGTCGGCCGGCGGCGACGAGCGCGAGCACCAGCAGCACGGCGCCCGCCGCCGTGCCCAGGAAGTACGGCAGCCTGGCCTCGGCCTCGGGCGCCGGATCGGGCGGCGCGTCCGCGTAGGCGGCGCGGAACTCCTGCTCGGCGTGGCGAACCTCGAAGTCGTTCAGGCAGGCCGAGGCGGACGCTGCGGCCAGCAGCCCCCCGGCGATCAAGAGCGTGCGCATGTCGCCTCCTTCGCGTGGATCCTCACTCATCTGGCCCCGCGACGCCACGTCGAACGTCGCGGGCGTGCGGTGTCCTCATACCCACGCATCGGTAGGACTCAGATAAGCAAACATACGCAAACGTATGAAAAGCACGACGCACTGCGGCAAATTCCGTCCATCGGGCTCGACGCGCGGCGGCATGGGCATTGCTGACCGTCCTGGGCAGCCCACACGACCCGACCGGAGTCGGCCCCCATGAACATCGACAGCGGCGACACTGCCTGGCTCCTGGTCTCTTCGGCCATGGTGCTGCTGATGACCCCCGGCCTCGCCTTCTTCTATGGCGGCCTCGTCCGCGGCAAGAACGTCCTGAACACGGTGATGATGAGCCTCGTGGCGATGGGCGTCGTCGCCATCCTCTGGGCCACCGTGGGCTATTCGTTGGCCTTCGCGCCCGGCGGCGCCTTCGTCGGCGGCCTCGACTACCTGGGCTTCGCGGGCGTCGGAAGCGAGCCCCTCGACGGTCAGACCATCCCCCACGCGCTCTTCGCCACCTTCCAGATGATGTTCGCGGTGATCACGCCGGCGCTCATCAGCGGCGCGGTCGTCGAGCGCATGAACTTCAAGGCCTACGTACCCTTCATCGCCCTCTGGTCGCTGCTGGTGTACGCCCCGCTGGCGCACTGGGTGTGGGGTGGCGGCTGGATTCAGGCCACCGGCGCGCTCGACTTCGCGGGCGGCACGGTGGTGCACGTGAGCGCCGGCGTGTCGGCCCTGGTCGTGGCGTGGCTGGTCGGCGCGCGCGCGGACCACCGCAAGCGCCCGCCGCGGCCCCACAACGTGCCCTTCGTGGTGCTCGGCGCCTCGCTGCTCTGGTTCGGCTGGTTCGGCTTCAACGCGGGCTCGGCGCTCAAGGCCGACGGCATCGCGGTGACCGCCTTCCTCACCACCAACCTGGCCGCCGCCGCCGCCTTGGTGACGTGGGCCCTCATCGACACCGTGTCCTTCGGCAAGCCCACCGCAGTCGGCGCCGCGACCGGCATCGTGGTGGGCCTGGTCACGATCACCCCCGCGGCCGGCTTCGTGACGCCGATGGGCGCGATCGTCATGGGCGCGCTGGGGGCCTGCGGCTGTTACGCGGCGATCCGGTTGATGCACAAGGTGAACCTGGACGACAGCCTCGACGTGTTCGCCTGCCACGGGGTCGGCGGCATCCTGGGCTCGATCCTCACCGGCGTCTTCGCGAGCACCGCCGTCAACCCGGCCGGGGCCGATGGGCTGTTGGCGGGCGCCGCGGGGCTCGTGTGGACGCAGACGGTGGCGGTGACGGCGGCGGCGGCCTTCGCGGCGCTCGGATCGGCGGTCATCCTGCTGCCGCTCAAGGCGCTGATGCGGCTGCGCGCAGCGCCGGACGTGGAGGCCGAGGGCCTCGACGAGGGCCTGCACGCGGAGGGCGCGTATGGCGCGGACGGCACCTTGGGGGGCGTCCCCCAGCGCGAGAGCCTGCCCCCGTCGCTGAAGGCCTCACCGCACTTCGTGGAGGAGCTGGGCTGACCCGGTCATCATCCGAAGGTCGGCAGGGCGCGCGCGCTGCGGGCCACCCGTCGCGATCACCCCTGAGAACACCTGCGCGGACCGGGGTCGCTCTCAGCCGCCCAGTGGGCCAGCGACGCGGGCGCCGAGGGCTGCGAGAGCGGCTCGCTGGCTGTCCGTGAGGCCAGTGGCGCCGACGAGGTCCAGGCCCTCATAGGGGCGCAACGCCCGCAGCACCAGCGGAGCAGCGGAGCCGTCGAGCGCCACGACGCGCACCGTGCCGTCCTCGCTGGCAGAGGCCAGGCGGTCCTTCCCGAGGAAGCGCACGCCCCAGATCCGGCGGGTGTGGCCAGACACCACCGGCCCCGCTGCGCCGTCGGTGTCGAACACGCGCACCGATCCATCCTCGGCCCCCACCGCGAGGCGACCGCCGGCCGCGTCGAAGCACACCGCGCGCAATGAGCCGAGGCCCAGGGCCCGTTCGAATCGGGCGGCCCCGGTGCGCCCGCACCAGCCGCGCAGCACCCCATCGTCGCTGACCGACGCGACCGCCAAGCCGTCCGGGGAGGCCGCCACCTGACGCACGCGCTCGGTGTGGCCGGCCATGGTCGCCCGCAGCGCGCCGTCAGGGCCGAACAACCGCACCCGACCATCCTCGCAGGCCGTCACCGCGCCCCCGTCGGGCAGCGCCGCCACGCCGCGCACCCAGGCGGGGTGCAGCACCGGCGGCCCCACCGCGCGTCCGTCTGCGACGGCGAAGGTGCGCAGCGCGCCGTCTTCAGACGCGGTCAGCAAGTGCGCACCGTCCCTCGAGAACGCCACGCCGCGCACCATCGCGTGGTGGTCGCGCAGGGCCAGCACGCGGCGGCCGGTGGCGGTCTCGAAGACCCACGCGACATGGTCCTCGCCCCCGGCCGCCAGCAGCCGGCCGTCCGGGCTGAAGGCCACGCTGCGCAGCCGCGCGCCGGGCGCGTCCAGCTCGGCGACGCAGGCGCCGGTGTCCGCGCGCCACAGACGGACTCGCGAGTCCTCGTCACCGGTCGCCAGGGTCACCCCGTCGGGCGAGGCGTCGAGGGCCCAGGGCCAGGTGACGAAGCCACGCAGCACCAACTCGGCGGCGCCATCGTCGAGGCGCCAGCACCGCAGCGACTGGTCGTAGCCGGCGCTCACCACGCGCTCGCCGTCCGGCGTGAAGGCGACGCCCCAGACCCAGCCGCGGTGCCCGGACAGCGTGCGTTCCAGGGCGCCGTCTGGCAGCCTGCGGACACGCAGTTGACCATCCTCGCCTGCGCTCACTGCCTGCTGGCCTCGAGGGCTCACCGCCACCGCGCGGGCGCGGCCGGCGTGGCGGCCTGGGTACCGGCAGACCTTGCCCGTGGCCAGATCCACCTGTACCACCGCGCCGTCGTCGAGCGCGGCCACCACGCACGTGGTGTCTGGGACCACCGCCAATGACCAGACCGCCGCACCCACCGCGACCGAGGCGTCCTCGACCCCATCGACCCAGCGACAACGCCGCACCCACCCGTCGTCCGTGCCCACCACGA
The DNA here is from genome assembly GCA_937896275.1 of uncultured Myxococcales bacterium. Lineage (GTDB taxonomy): Bacteria > Myxococcota_A > Bradymonadia > UBA7976 > UBA1532 > JACKDN01. The sequence goes on along the minus strand of CALBMW010000389.1, from coordinate 4,080 downwards.
GGGCCGCCGCGTCGGCCACCGCCAAGGCTTGGAGCCGCCGCCCCGGCCACCGGCGCACCCACACGGGCGCGTCCGCGTCGGACGCCCAGCGGACCAGGGCGCCGTCATCCCCGACCGACGCCAGCCCGCCGGTGGCGGGCACGAAGGCCACCATCCTGACCCAGCCCTCGTGCCCCCGCAGCACGCGCTCGGTGCGACCCTCGGGTAGGCGCCACACGCGCACCGAATGGTCCTCGCAGCCCGTGGCCGCGCGCTGGCCGTCCGCGGACACGGCCACCGTGCGCACCCAGTCCGTGTGACCCGCGAGGGTGGCGAGGCGCTGACCGTCGGCCAGTCGCCACAGATGCACCGCGCCGCTCGCGTCGCTGGCCAGCGCCGCCTCACCGTCGGGCGTCACGGCGACCGCGAGCAGACTGCCGAAGGGCTGCGTGAAGGCACAGTCGCGCAGCCGAGCGTCGATCATCGACGCACCCCGCGCCAGCCTTCCCCGCAGGTCCGCCTGCCAGATACACAGCCGCGCGAGGTCCCAGCCGCGCAGGTCGAAGCCCAAGTGCAGGGCCAGGTTGATGACGTTGCCGGCGAGGTAGCTCGGCGCCCCCGGGGCCACCCGCCGCGCGATGTCCAGCAGACCCTGCAGCCGTGCGAGCACCGCGTCCGGACCGCCGAGCGTCGAGACCAGTCGCTCGGCGATTGGGCCCAGGATCACCCGCCGCTGCGCTGCCTGGACGTGCTGGGGTGCGGTGGCCATCACCAGCGGGTGGGTCGTCAAGAGCCCCGATGACCCCTGGGTCACATCGCGCACGGCGTCGCTGACCAGCCGCTCGGCGACGGTGTCCATCAAGGCCGGCTTGCCCGCGTAGAGTTGCCCCACGACGCCCTCGACGAGGCGCAGCGTGAGGTACTCGATGAGCACCGGCTGCACGGTGAAACACGCCGCGGCGCGCTCGAGGGGCAACTGTCGCTGCAAGTGCTGCAGCGTCGAGGTGAGCGCGGCGCGCGCCTCGGCGTCCGGCAGGCCATGCCGCAGTTGCGCGAGCGAGACGGGCTCGCGCCGCACGCAGAACCAGAAGAGGATGTCCCGGGCGGCGGGCTCCAACTGACCGAAGTGCCAGTCGAGCAGCGCTTCGAGGTCTGCGAAGACCGCGCGGCCACCCTCGAGGAAGGCGGCCAGGTCGCCGAAGAAGACGTCGCGGACGTGCCGCGCGGCCAGCTCGAGGGCCAGCGGGTTGCCATCGTAGACCCGCACCACGGCGGCCCAGTCCGCGTCGGTGCCCGAGAACGCGTCGAGATCCTCGAAGATGCGCCGACCGTCGGCGACATCGAGCCCGTGCAACTCGAGGGCCCGGCTCGGCGCGTACCGTCCGACCCGCGCGGCCAGCTCTCCGGGCAAAGCGCGGCTGGTCACCAGCACCACGCTCCCGCGCGCGCCCTGCTCGACGCGCGCCAGGAGGGCGCCATAGCCGACGTGTTCCGGCGCCCAGGCGTCGCCACGCATGACACTCTCTGCGTTGTCGAGCAGCAGAAGGCAGCGGTGCCGCGAGAGCAGCCCCACGAGGTGCTCCACGCGCGCCTCGAGCGCCACCGGCTGCGCGGACGGGGGTGTTCCGTCGATCTGCTCGACGAAGGCGGCGACGACCTCACGGGCCGGCGGCGCGTCCAGCAGTCGGCGCCACAGGACGAACTCGAATCCGTGGGACGCCGCGCGCCCGGCGGTCACGGCGAGGCGGGTCTTACCGACCCCGCGCAGTCCCCGTACGACCACGACACGACAAGCCTCGTCGGCCAGCCATCCCCCCACGGTGGCGAGCTCGTCGGTGCGCCCGAAGAAGCGGCCCACGGATGGCGCGTCGCCCCAGTCCACCACGGTGGGGGTCGAGCGCAGCGCCGAGGCGGCGGCCTTGGCCGGTCGCAGGACGAACTCAGCGTCGTACCAGGCCACGACGCGGTGGGCGGCCCCCACCACCAGCGCGACGTCGTGGGCGCTGGCATCCACTTTCAGCGCGCCGTGCGCCGCCTTGTTGCCCATCACGCGCACCAGATCCAGCAGCGACACGACCTCCATCGGCACCAGGTTGCGGCTTGCGACCGCGGGTTCGCGCAGGCGGTCCAGGTAGTCGAGCAGGCGACCGCGCGTCGCCAGCCCGAGGTCGAGCAGGAGGGCGCGTGCGATGTCTTCGACGAGCAGGCGCGCCAGGGTGAAGGCGTTGTGCGGCGTGCTGGCCACTTCGAGGCAGGTCAGCAGCTGGGCGCGCCACGGCGCGACGGCCGCGCTCAGAGCGTCGACCCGCGCCCGCAGGGCAGCGAGCGCGGCGACGTCGGACCCGTGGCTCATCGCGGCTGCGCCGGCGTGCGGTCGAAGGGCGTCATCGTGCCTGTCCCGGGCCATGCAACCGAATCACCTTCGGCCAGCCGCTCGGGCAGATCAAGCAGCCCCCGGGTCTTCCGGCCGACTCCGCGGCTCGCGGGGAGAGCACGGCCGAGCGCCGTGCCGCGCTGTCGGTCGAGCCACGGGCGGCGCACCGCGGGAGCACCCCGGGCGGGGCGCGGTCCCCCCGACGTCAGCGCGGATCATCCGAAGGTCGGCAGGGCGCGCGCGATCTGCTCGGCCACGGCCCGCGCCCGCTCGGGCGTGCTCACCAGGTCCTGGCGGATCTCCAACTCCACGCAGGGCACGCCGAGCGCGCGGCCGTGCCGGTCCACCGCGTACATGAGCCCCTCGCGCCCCGAGTAGGGCGCGTTCCTCGCGACCGCGAAGCCCAGGAGCCCGAGCGCGACCACGAGCCTCTCCGCGCCGGGCTCGTGATCGTCGAAGAGTACGCCGATCTCCATCCACCGCGGGGCGTCCTGCCAGACGGGCGTGAAGCTGTGAACCGACACCAGCCTGACGGGCCCGCGCGCCAGCCGGCGGCGCGCCGTCGCGTCGATCGCCGCGTGGTAGGGCTGGTGCAAGCGCGCCACGCGGGCCCCCACGGTGGCCGCGTCGAGCCCCCGGTTGAAGGACACGTCCTGCCCGTCGCAGCGCGCGACCACCAGCGTCGGGCTGTCGGGCGGGCGGTTGGGATCGACGAGCAGCCTCGAGAAGTCGCTGAGCACCGCGACGCCGTCGGTGAGCGCGACGAGGGCCTCGGTCACGTCCGCGGCGCCGATGTCCCAGCCCCAGTGGTCACCCAGCAACGCCGCATCGGGCTCCGACGGCGTGACGCCCGGTGTGCGGTTGCTGGCGTGCTCGCAGGTGAACAGGAAGGGCCCGGCGGCCCGGTCGGGGTCGCCCAGGATGCGATAGGGCGGGCGGTCGGTCACGCTGCACCTCGCCTGTGAGATCGACGGCGGGCTCGCGGGCTCGTATCGTCGGGCCGCGCGCGCGGCGCATGATCGACGGGCGCGCGGGAAGAGTCCAGTGGCGCGGTCCCGTTGCCGCTGCGGGCGGACGGCGGCGGATCAACGTGAACGACCTCGAGGATCAACCCACCCCCCGACCGCGCCTGGCCCCTGCGATCGTCCTCGCGCTGCTCGCCCTGGGCGCGGGCGGTGCGTCGCTCGCCGTCCGACCCGCGATCGAGTCGGCCCTGCGGGCGCGCGCCGACGCGGCGGGCGTCGAGCTGGCGTGGCAGCACCTCGACTGGAGCGTCGACCTTCGCGGGCGCGCGCTGCGCGTCGAGCTGCGTGAGGTCCGGGCGCGCCGCGGCGCTGCCTGGGGCCAGGCCCGGGCGCTCGGCGCGCTCGTCAATCCCTGGTCTCGGCGCGTGCGCGGTGTGGTGGCGACCGGCGTGCGCGGAGGCTACGACGGGCGCGGCGAGGCCGAGTTTCGGAGCTTGGGCGTGGAGGCCGTCGAGGCGGGCGTGAGGGTGCGCGGCGAAGGCACGGCGCGCGCGCCCTCGTTGGGCGCTCCCCTGCGCTTCGCGGCCCTGGCCACGCTTCACCACGGCGAGGTCGACCTGTACCTGAGCGGCCCCGACGGCACCTTGCTCAGCGAGCGGGCCCTCGGGCCGGGGCGCGCGCGGGCCGGCGACCTGCGGGTGCGTCTGTCGGCCGACGGCGCGTGGTCCGCCGAGGCGCCGCTCGACGTGGCGGCGGCTGGAT
>CALBMW010000388.1 GCA_937896275.1 uncultured Myxococcales bacterium | reverse complement strand
CGCCCACAGTAGATTGCGCAGGTGCGCCCTCATCGCGGTGTCCTGGTCGATCACGCCCCGGGCCGCGATCCAATCGGTGAGATAGAGCGACGCCGTCTGCGCCTTGAGCTCCTCGAGCATCGCGGCCAGGGATCCACCGAAGGCCGCGGAGTCGCTCTTGCCGTCGACCGCATACTCCGCCGAGGGCCCCAGGTTGTGGGCGGCCTCGTGCAACACGGTGCCCAAGACATCGAAGACGTCGTCGCCCGAGAAGTGGCCCATCGTGCCGACGCACAGCACCGAGGCCGCCTGGCCACGGAAGGACGCCCTGCTGTCGGCGTCGGTGTAGAGGTTGGTCATGGCGACCGTCCGGCCGCGGCCTTCGTTGGCCACCGGACCCCAGTTGGGCAGGCTCTCGCCCACCGTCGCGCCGAACGCCGCCCGGTCGTCGCCGGCGTTGAGCACGATGTGGATGAAGTCGGGCAGGTGAAAGTCGACCACGCGCGCGACGTAGGGCGCGCCGGCCAGCGCGGCCAGCGCCTGCTCCATGTCGTTCTTCAACGGATCGAGCTTCGACTGCCAGATCAACGAGCCCTGATCGATGCGCGCCAGCGTCAGGTGGAAGGCCGCCTTCTCGTTGCAGGGCTCGAAGTAGGTCTCGTCGGGGCCGACACGAACATACCAGCGGCTGTTCAGCGCGTTCATCACCGCCCAGGACTCGTCGGCGGCGTACCAGGCGCCGGTGCGGAAGGCCGCGGCCGCGTCGGTCAGGTACTTCGCGAGCGGCGCCTCGCTTGCTTCGGCGGCGAGGGCGACCGCCGCCGCGTCGAGCGACGCCGCGACCTTGGCCATGTCGTCACCGTAGATCTCGGTATAGGGCCTGGCGGCCAGCGCGCCCTCGGGGCCGGCCACCACGACCGAGAACGGGTCGAGCAGCGTCCGGGCGTCGGGCCGCGCGCTCAGAGCTTGGCAGAAACCAGCGTCGGCCTGCAGCGCTGCGGGGTAGAGCCCCGACCGTCGCGGGGGGCGCGCAGCCAAGGCGTTGCAGTCGGCGTCGGCGTCGAGCCCGGGCGCCTCGCACCACGGGCCCTGGTTGCGCCGGAACACCGCGCGGCTGAGCGGGTCCGCGGCCCTGAGGGCCTCATCGAAGGTGTCGATGCCCTTCTGCCGCGCATAGAGCCGCTCGATCCCGAGCGCAGCCTCCATCAGATGGCCCAACATTGCCCGTTCGGCCGGGGTGGCGTCGCCGAGGTCCTCCTCGATCAGCGTGGGGCGCCCGACGGCCAGGTCGGCGCGCAGCCTCTCGGCGCGACGTGCCTCCGCGGGCGTGGCTGCCCAAGGGACCGGTGGGGACCCGATCGTCGCCAGCGCGGCCTCGAAAGCCGGCGTCGGCGCGTCGCCGTCAAAGTAGGCGGCGCGGTCCATGCCCCGCTCGCTCCAGACCACCGCGACCTCGGCCGCCTGGGGCACGCCATCACCGGTGGCGTCGCCGCGCCAGAACAAGGGCAGATCGGCCGCCTGGGCGGCGCGGTTGAAGGCGTCGCGGTGCAGGGCAGGGCCAGCGGGCGCCACCGCGCGACCGCCGCATCCGGCAGCGAGGGTGGCCATCAGGGTGCAGCGCAGCATACGCATCGTGTTCTCTCGCCTCGGTCGAGTTATCGGATCGGGCAGCTCGTCGGACCCAGGACGGCGGCGAGCCTACCACCGCTACGCCTCGCTGCGCCTCAGATCGCCGCCCCGGAGGCTACCCCGGGGTGAGCCGGGGGTCGGAGAGCGTCGCGCGATGGGCGGCGGATGGACCTTCGCTCGGAGGTGGCGAAGCCCGCCCGATCTTCCTATCCTCGGCGGGTGCACCACCCTCACCCAGATGACGCCGTGCGCTCGACGTGTGCCTCGGCGGCGACCGGAGGACGAGGTTTCGTCAACGGGGGCGCACTCGGAGGCGTGATCGCAAACCCGGGGGACACGCCACGGCGGGGCACCGGGCGCGTCGGGCGGTTGGTCCTGGCGCTCTGCGTCGGCGCGCTGGGCTGCAGCGACGGGCAGCTACGGGCTCAGTCTCGGGGCGACCTGGACGCGATGCTCGATGACGCGGCCGGGCCTGGCGTGGACGCCCGTCCAGGCCGCGACGGCGGCGACCCCGACGCGGCCGGGGCCGATGGCGGTGTCCCGGATGGTCGGATCGACGCGACCCCGGGCGGTGACGCCGCCGTGGCGCTCGACGCGCGGGCCCACGAGGACGCCGCCGCGACCCTCGAC
>CALBMW010000387.1 GCA_937896275.1 uncultured Myxococcales bacterium | reverse complement strand
CACGATCTGGTCGTTCCGCACGCCCTCGCCCGCGAGGTAATTCCCGACCGCCTCGGCGCGCCCCTCGCTCAGCTTCAGGTTGCGCTTGGCGCCGCCGCGGTTGTCGGTGTGGCCCTCGACGATCAGCCGAAAAGCGGGGTGCTTGCGCTGCATGGCGGCGAGCTGCCGCAGGGGCGCCGCCAGGCCCAGGTCGATGCTGGACTTGCCCGCCGCGAACAGGCTGCGCAGCGATACGACGAGGCCCCGCCGCTCCACCCGCGCGTCGGCGCCCGGTACGTCGGCGGTGCCCTCGAGCATCGCCTTGAGCTCCAGGTCGATGGCCTTGCGCTGCTCGTCGGCCTCGTAGAACGGTTGTGCCGCCGCGATCGCCATCGCGGCGTCCTCGGACGCGATGGCCGCGACCCGCGACGCCTCCGGATACTTGGCGGCGGTGAAGGCGTCGAAGGCCATCTTGAGCGAGGCCTGCGCCTTGTTGAGGGGGCCGGGGGCGTGGGTCGCGGCGCCCATCGTCACGGCGGTCTTCACCTTCCCCGCGGCCTCCTCGACCTTGGCCTTGGCGTCGGCCACGGTGCGCTCGGTGGCGGCCCGCTGCTCGGCCGCGTTGAGCTGGCCCTGCATGTCGAGGATGCGCCGCTGCCGACCGATCGCGTCCTCGGCGGAGCGCCTCCGCTGGTCGGCGTCGGCGAGCGCCTCCTCCGCCCTGGCGCGGCGCGACGTCGCGGCGCGAAGCGAGTCCTCGGCGTCCTTTGTCTGGCTCAGCGCCACCGCGCTCCGCCAGGTCATCGTCGCGAGCCGCGTGGCGTGCAGGGTGCGCTCCTCGTCGCCGTCGTCGTGCGACTCGAGGGCGTTGCGGTAGTACTTCTGCGACTCGACGTAGAGTTCGGGGTTTCGCTCCTGCACGGTCTGCGCGTAGTCGCCCATGCGCATCTGCTCGAAGGAGACCAGCTCCGCCGGCTTGGGGGCCGATCCGCACGCAGGCAGGGCCGCGGCGATCATCAGCAGGGAGGCGGTCAGGGCAGCGCTGCGGCTCGGGCTGTGGGTACGGCTCACGGCTTCTTCTCCCCCTTCTCCATCTCGGCGAGCTGCTGCTCGAGCTCGTAGGCCGCGGTGCGCGCCGCGGTGGCGTCCCGCTCCTTGGCGTCGGCGACCGCGTGGGCCTCGCGCGCGGCGTTCTCGGCGGCGCCGCGCATCAGGAGGGCGTCGATGAGGCGGACCATCACCTTGGCGCGTTGGAGCGTCGAGAGAAGCTCCTCCTCGTCGTCCGTCTTGCGATAGGCGCGCGCCTCGCCGATCCACGCCCGCAGGGTGCCGATCTCGTGGGCGACCTGTTTGCGCTCGTCGCGGCGGTCGAAGTCGTCGGCGGCGGCGCCATAGCGCTCAATGGCCTCGCCGGTGTCGGGCGCGGCGCGCCCTGGTGTTGCGGTCAGCGTGCTGAGCGCGACGGCGAGTAGCGTAGCCTTGGCTCGCATGCGGTTCGCTCCTCTCGAATCAGGGCTCGGGGCGGACACGGTCTCAGCCGTTGGTCGCGCGGGACTTGAGCAGGTGGCCGATCACCTCGACGGCGCAGGCGCGGCCGTAGCCGAAGTCGCGTTCGAGGGCCACGAGCGTCGCGTCGGCGCGCGCCTGGGCGTCCGCCTCGAGGCGGACGTCGGCGTCCACGAGCAGGGCCAGCAGCGAACGCTTGATGCGGTCGGCGGCCGCGCGCTGCTCATCGTGAAAGGCGTCGTTGAGCCGCGAGATGCGGTCTCGGAAGATCTCGGACAGGTCGAGGGGCAGGTCGGGGTTGTCCATGCGCCACGCGCCGATCCGGTGCAAGACGCCCGCGCGGTGGTCATCGCGCCCGCTCGGCGCCACCCCGAGCTTGGCCTCGACCTCGCCCATCAACTGCTCGTCGGGGTCCTCGGAGCGCCCGGTCATCAGGTTGGGCCGCCGCTCCTTGCGCACGTAGTGCATCACGTGATCGACGTAGCGCGCGAAGAGGTCGACGGTCGCCACCCGGTTGACGAGGCCCATCGCCTGGTGGAGCTCCTCCTCGACCAGATCGAGGTACCAGGTCTGGACCGCCTCGAGCGCCGCGGTGGGCTGATGGTAGTCACCCTCCGGCTTGAGGCGCAGGAACTGGTAGACGCTGGTCTGCCGGCAGAGGTCCTGCAAGGCGTCGAGCACCGCCACGGGTGTCAGGCAGCGGGCGTCGGCCCGGCGCGCCGCGGTCAGCACGGCCGCTCGGAGCTCTCGGGGGCTGGCGCCGAAGCGTCCCTCGTAGTGCTCGGTGTCCTGCCGCTCGGCGAAGATGTCCGGCGTGTGAGCGATCAGCCCGTTGGCCACGTCGCGCGCCAGCCCGTTGGGCACCTTGCCCTCGGCGTAGAGGAGCGCCTTCTGCAAGGGGCCGAGATCGGTCAACACCTTGGACAGCGGGGCGCCATGGGCGTCGGGATCAGGGTGCTCGAGCCGCGTCAGCACGGCCCAAAGCGCGGCCACCTTGTCGGTGTGGGGCGCGACGGGCTTGTCGATGGCCTGGCTGGCCAGCAGATCGGAGTAGATGCGGCGCTCGAGCTCGGCGTCGAGCAAGTAGGGCATCTGCACGAGCTCGATGCGCCCCTTGAAGCTGGCGAAGTCCGGCACCTCCTTGAAGGCGGTGAGGTGGCCGGCGTTGCAGCTGCCGATGAAGACCGTGTCGAGGTAGAGGCTCATGGTGTCGAGGCGCACCGCCCCGTTCTCACAGGTCGAGAGAAGGTACTTGAAGGCGTCGACCGGGCGCTTCAGCAGATCGTTGAACTCGATCAGGCCACGGTTGGCGTCGACCAGATCGCCCATCGGCTCGTAGAGCGTGAGGTTCTGAAGGCTGGGGGGCAGCGACGCCATGCTCCGGTCGGCCGTGACCTGGCGCACCCCCGCGTCAGCGCGCATCTGCGGATCGACCGTGACCGCCGCCTGGCGGTAGCGCCGCGAGATGTAGAAGCGCTCCACCTGGACGTGCTTGAGCACCTCGGCCAGGTCGCCCTGGTAGGCCTTGAGCAGGGCCTCGAAGATCTGGCGGGCCTTGGGGCTGAGATCGCCCTCGGTCAGCGCCCGCGGGAGCGCGGCGTCGGGGCCGAGGTGCCCGCGCAGGAAGGCCAGCCGCTCGGCGGGCGGCAGCAGCAGCAGCGGATGGTCGCGCGTCTCGGTCCGGATGCGGGCGTCCACGTCCGCCTCGGGCAGGTGGGCATAGGTGTCGAGGCCCTGCAGCGAGCGCGCCCCGCCGAAGCCGATGGTGCTGCCCTGCAGGCGGGCTCGCGGGAAGACCCAGTTGAAGGTGTAGAGGGCGCCCTCGGGCTGCGCGCTGTAGGCCTCCATCGCGCGCATCATGCAGGCGATGAAGCTGGTCTTGGCGCTGCCGTTGGGGCCGTGCAGCAGGATGAGCTTGCTGACCCGGCCGTCCTTGACGAAGTCGGACAGAAGCCCGAACACCGCGTGCTGGGCCGCCTCCTGCCCGATCAAGCGGTCGCGGCCGCCGTCGAAGGGGCAGTCGAACAGCTTGTAGCGGGTGAAGCGGCCGTAGGGCCGCTGGATCGCCTCGGTCCCATAGTGGAGAAAGACGTCCCGGAGGTAGGTGGCGGCGTCGCGCCCCTGGGCCACGGGGCGCTGGGCCACGACCTCGAGGTACTCGCCGAAGCCGAGAAGCGTCTTCTCGGCGACGAAGCGTTCGCGGGCGCCGGCGGCGGTACGTTCGAGGAAGGCCGCCGGATCCGAAGGATCGGGCAGTTGCGGCGAGCTCAAGGGCGCTCCCTTGCTGGCGACGGCGGTGCGTGCGGGGGGCGCGGCCTACTTGACCGCGACCTCCCAAGCGAGCTTCTCGTCGCGGATGAGCTTGCAGGTGTTGTCATTGCAGACGCTGAAATCAGCGGTGCCGGCCATGTTGACCGTGCCGGCGGTCGCCGCGGTGAAGGCGACGTTGAAGCGCAGCGCCGCCTCGCTCAGCTCGGCGTCGGCGCGCTCGAGTTGCGCCTTGGCCGCGGTCACGCCGGCCGGCGGCACCAGCTTCAGGCGCACGGGAAACTCGGTGTTGACGTGATAGCCGGGCCCGGGGGTCACCTCGACCACCGAGGTCGCCGGCTCGCCAGCCTTGGCCTCGCCCGCCACGATGCGCACCGTGTAGGCGTCACCGGCCGTGGCTGCGGGCGCCGAGGTCGGTGACGCAGGCTTGGCTTCGGGCGCCGGGCTGCCCTCCTGGGCGGCCGGGTGGTTCTGGCACGCCAGCAGGGCGGTCAGGCTGAACAGAGCGGACAAGCCGATTCGCTGCATGAAGGTCACCTGCGTCCAGAGTCGGCTTGATTTAGCACCCGGGACCCGTCAATGCAACCGGACCCCACATTGGGCCGCTCTGGCTTTGCAACCGGACCACGACCGGAGCTAGGCTCCACGCGTGCGTCGTCCTCGCTGGCTCGGACCCTACCGCCTGCTCGACCGGATCGCCTCGGGCGGTATGGCCGAGACCTACCTCGCCGAGCGGATCACGCCCGACGGCGCCGTACATCAGGTGGCCATCAAGAGGCTGCTCGAGCGCTTCAACGCCGACGAAGAGTTCATCGTGATGCTGACCGACGAGGCGCGCATCACGGGCCTGCTCGATCACCCCAACATCGCGGGCGTCTACGAGTTCGGCCTGGTCGACGAGCAGCACTTCCTGGCGATGGAGTTCGTGGACGGCGCCGACTTGCGGGCCACCTTGCGGCGGTGCCGCGAGCGCGACGAGCCGCTCGGCCCCGAGGCGTCGGCCTTCGTGGTCGAGCAGGCCTTGCGTGGCCTGCACGCGGCCCACGAGGCGCACGACGCCCACGGTCGGTCCCTCGAGTTGGTGCATCGCGACTTCAGCCCCTCGAACATCCTGCTGAGCGCGCGGGGCGAGGTGAAGCTCATCGACTTCGGCATCGCCAAGGCGCGGCTGAATCGGGCCCGAACGCGCGCGGGGGTGATCAAGGGCAAGGTCAAGTACATGAGCCCCGAGCAGACCGCCGGCAAGCGGCTGGGCCCGCGCTCGGACGTTTTCGCGGCGGGGGTGGTGCTCTACCACGCCGCCACGGGGCACCTGCCCTTCCACGCGCCCCACGACGCCGCCCTCATGGTGGCGATCCGCGAGCAGCAGCCCGACGCGCCCAGCAGCCACGGGGGCGGCCTCGATCGCCGCTTCGACACGGTGCTCGAGCGGGCGCTGGCCAAGGATCCGGCGGCGCGCTACGCGACGGCGGCGGACTTCGCCGACGCGTTGTCCGAGTGGCTGCGGGCGCGCGATCCGGACTTCGAGGGCCGGCGGGTGGGGCAGATGATCGAGCGCATCTTCGCCCGCGAGCGCGGCGAGGCTCGGGCGCGCTTCGACGACGTGGACCGCAGCCTGCCGCCGGACGCCGATGGGACCCCGACCCACGAGATGCAGAACTACACGCGGCTCGTGGACGCGGGGCACTTCACCGGCTCGGGCCTCCTCGATCCGGTGGCCGACGTGGATCAGTGGCTCGCGCGCCGCCGCGTCGGCTCCACCCGGCCGCCCGCGGGGGATGGCGCGGTCTGGGCCAGTGACACGGGGCGCGCCTGGGACGAGGCCGACGAGGACTCGACCGCGGGCGGCGACGCGTCGGACGACACGGGGGTCGATCTGCCCGACGCCACCGGCTCCTGACCTCGTCTCGACACCAGGGGGCCCCTCCACCGCGCGCCCAGACGTTGGTCGCCACTCAACCGGGGGCCGGGGCAGGGGGGGGGTCAAGACTAGCTACTTGACATATAGGGCCCCGCAATCCCGGGCCCCGTCTATATGTCAAGTAGCTAGTCTTGACCCCCTTCAGGTGACCCCGAAGGGCGCAGGCTCGGCCCGGACGGAGCACCAGCGCGACAGGGTCGGGTGGGGCCGCTCGTAGGGGCCGTGCTGGTGCAGCGTGACGTAGGTGGACACGCAGGAGCAGGGGTCGTCCGCGCCGTGATCGGCCTGCTCGGCGGCCAGGAAGCAGCCCGTGTTCAGGTAGAAGGCGCGGTGGTCGTGTCGCATGCGCCGCCGGACCGCCCCGTGCGAGTGCCCCAGGATGACCACGGGCACGTCGAGCAGCTCACCGATGGCCTCTGCGGCCTCGTCGAGCTTGCGGCGCACATCGGCGGGGAAGCAGCGCCGCGCATAGCGCACGAAGCCCAGGCCCCCCCCGAGCGCGGCCCCGCAGAGCAGGAGGTCGACGACCCACCCCCAAGAGGTCACCAGGGTCAGCAGCACGGTGAGCAGCAGCCCGAGCACCGCGCTCCACTCGGCGCCCGCCATCACGACGAAGACCCCGAAGGGGATGGCCACCACCGATCGCGCCCCGAGCGCGTCCAGCCGGCGCAGCGTCGCCTGCTCGATGCCGTGCGTGTCCGACAGCTCACCGAGGCGGCGCTCGGTCTCGGCCTCGGCACGCTCGCTGTCGAAGCGCCCGTGCTCCAGGTGGTAGGCGGCGGAGCGGGTGACCAGCCCCACGTAGCGCCCCGCCACCTCCGCGACATGGCCCCACCCCCTCGCCCGGTAGTACCGAAAGTAGTCCCGGACGCCCCAGTGCTCCTTCTCGTGCGTCCTGAAGCCTCGCTCGAGGTTCGCGAAATAACGGATCGCCAAGCTGCTGATCGGCTGCGTCAGCTGGTCCTCGGCGTTGGGCCTCAGCGGGCAGAGTTGGGGCGGCGTGGCGCAGAAGTCGTCGAAACGATGGCCGTGCTCCACGTAGATCAGGCCCGGCTGGTAGTAGAACCAGGTGTTGAAGCGCACCCGCTCCGCAAAGGCCTCCGGCGACTGGTCACCGACCCCCTCGCCGCCGAAGTAGAGTTCGATCAGGCCGTGGACGAGCGCGTCCCGCACCGCCGGCCAGAACAACTCCTCGTCGTGGTTGCCCTGGATGAGCTCGATCCGGTTGCCCGCCCCCACGAAGTCGGCGAGGTACACGAACACGTCGCGGTGCCGCTCCATGAGGCGGCCGAGCTTCCAGGCGGACTCCTCCTCGCGCGTGCCCAGGCCGAAGCGCGCCGCGTCACCCGTGGTGCCGTGGGGCACCATCGTCACCTGCAGGAAGTCGACGAGATCCCCCCCGAAGATCAGGCGCCACGGGCGACCGTC
>CALBMW010000386.1 GCA_937896275.1 uncultured Myxococcales bacterium | reverse complement strand
CGAGGCGCGCCCAGGCCTCGGCGTGGCTGGGGTCGAGGCGCGTGGCGGTCTCGAGCAGGGGCAGCGCATTCTCGGGTCGATTCTCGCTGAGCCAGGCCTCGCCGGCTTCGACGAGCCCCTCGAACCAGTCCGGGCGCAGCGCCAGGCCCGCCTCGTAGACCGCGGCGGCCGCGTGATGCTCGCGCAGCACCCGCAGCACGTCGCCCAGGCTGAGGCGCGACTCGAGGTCGGCCGGATCGATCGCGAGCACCGCCTGCAGCGCTTCACGGGCCGCGACCCAGTCCGCGCGCGCGAGCGCCGCAGGCAGGGCGTGGGCGCGCTTGAAGTGGATGTAGGCCAGGGCCCCGAGGCACTCGGCGCAGCGCGGGTCGATCCGTGCCAGCGCACGGCCCACCACGCGAGCGGGTGCGCGGGTCGACTCGACGACGCTGAGATCGAGGAAGGCCCGCAGCTGGCCGGGGTGGCGCGCGAGCTCGCGTGCCTGGGCGCGAGCCGCCTTCGCGTGGGGCTGCTTTGCGTCGGGTCGCTTTGCGTCGGGCTGCTCTGCGTCGGGCTGCTCTGCGTCGGGCTGCTTTGCGTCGGGCTGCTCTGCGTCGGGCTGCTTTGCGTCGGGCTGCTCTGCGTCCAACAGCGCGATGAGCCCCAGGCGGGCCGGCGCCAGCTCTGGATCGGCGTCGAGCGCCCGCTCGAAGTGGCGGCGGGCGCCGGCGGCGTCGGCGTCTCGCAGGGCGCGCTGCCCGGCGGCGAAGTGCGCCTCGGCGATCCAGGTGGGCGCCTCACCCACCTGATCGGGGCAGGCGTCCGCGGTCTCGGGTGGCCCATGACGCGTGGCGATCAGACACTGGAGGAAGCGCGCCTCGACGAGATCGCCACACTGTGAGAGCTGCGCCACGCCGGGCCCCGCGGCGTCGTCGAGATCCTCGATGCTCGCGGCGGCCAGGATGCGGACGCAGGCGGCGGGGTCGGCCGCGCGGGCGGGGCCGGCCGGCACCGTCAGGGCCAGCAGCGTCAGGGGCAGGGCGACGTGGGCGGGCGGTGCGCGCATGCGCCGCGCATCCTATCAGAGTGCGCGCGCGATGGATCGCGACGCAGGAGGACGCCGAGGGGGGATGGCCCTCCGCCTCGCGATGGGCGACAACTGCCGGACCGCTGATCGTGGGGAGGTGTGGCGAGGATGCGCGACCGGGCAAGGGCGCGAACGGCGCGCGGGGCCGAGGCCCCCGCCCTGGCTGTGATGGGTCTGCTGGCGGTGTCCCTGGCGACGCTCGCCTGCGGCGCGGGTGGACCCGCCGTGGCCCCTCGGCCGAGCCCGCGCGCGGTCATCCTGGTCTCCTTCGACGGCTTCCGGCACGACTACGCGACCCGCGCGCCGACCCCCGGCTTCGACCGGATCGCGGCCCTGGGCGCGCACGCCGACGCGCTGGCGCCGCCCTTCCCCACCCAGACCTTCGCCTCGCACGCCGCGCTCGCCACCGGCGCCTCCGCCGATCGGCACGGCATCGTCAACAACGTCTTTCGCGACCGGGCGCGCGGCGAGTTCCGTTACGGCGCCGACGTGGGCTGGTACGACGTCCCGCCGCTCTGGATCCATGCGACCTGGGGGGGCGCGCGGGCCGCGGTCTCTCACTGGGTGTCGTGCGCCGGCGCCTGGCACGGCATCGCGCCGTGGCGCACGGTGCCCTTCGACAAGAGCGTGAGCGACGACGCCCGGATCGCCGAGGCCAGCGTTTGGCTGGCGGCGCCCCCCACAGAGCGCCCCCGCCTGATCATGCTGTACCTGTCGGGCTGCGATCGCGCCGGCCATGACCACGGCCCGGACAGCCCCGAGATCGTCGCGTGCGTGGCGCGCGTGGACGCCCAGGTGCGGCGCTTGATGGGGGTGGTGGACGCGGCCTCGGGGCCCACGACCCTGGTGCTGGTGTCCGACCACGGCATGACCCAGACGCTGGGCGCGCTCAACCCCGAGGCCGCGCTGCGAGCGGCCGGCGTGGATGCCCAGGTGCGGGCCGCCGGGCCCGTGGCGCACGTGTACACAGACGACGCGGCGACCCTGGCGCGGGCGCGGTTAGCCCTCGAGGCGCTCGACCACGCGCGCGTCTACACGCCCGAGACGCTGCCCCCCGAGTGGCGCTATCGCCGCGCGGACCGCACCGGCGATCTCGTGGTGGTAGCCGACGCGGGGTGGGTGCACGACACGGATCTGCCCGGCCTCACGAGCCCGCCCACGGGCGCCGGCCACCACGGGCATCCGGCGGAGCACCCGGACATGCCGGGCATCCTCTACCTGTGGGGCGACGGCGTGCGTCCGGGGGGGCGCGTGGCGCGCGCCCGCACGGTGGACGTGTTCCCCACCGTCGCGGCGCTGCTC
This sequence comes from uncultured Myxococcales bacterium, assembly GCA_937896275.1. GTDB lineage: Bacteria > Myxococcota_A > Bradymonadia > UBA7976 > UBA1532 > JACKDN01. The sequence continues at coordinate 4,733 of CALBMW010000386.1, read as the reverse complement.
GACCTGCCCCCCGCGCCCTGGGTAGAGGGCGAGGTGCTTCGAGCGCTGGTGGCGCCCTGACTCAGGGCACCGCGTCGATCAGCGCCTGCAGGGCCAGCACCGTGTTCCAGTTGCGCAGCGTGCCGGGCGAGCCGACGACCTTCGCGTCGACGTTGCCCAGCTTCGAGCGGCCGGCACCCAGCGGGAAGTGCAGGTAGAGCACGCCGCCGACCGCGCGCACCACCTCGCCCGCCTGCCCCTTGGCCTCGAGGCGCTCGGCGGCGCCGGGGGCGGGCGGGGCCTTGAGCACGCCGACGTAGTAGTGGCGGGGCGCTTCGCTGGCGGCCTCGGGCAGCGGGTTCTGGTCGATGAGGCGGCGCCAGTCAGGTGCGTCGACGACCATCACGTCGACCGGGAAGCCGAACCGTGCCTCGATGCCCGCCTCCAGCCTCGCCTCGACGTCGGCGCGCGCGCCGGTGGCGGTGAACACCAGGTTGCCGCTCTGCACGTGGCTGCGGACGTCGCCGAAGCCCAGCTCGACACAAAGGGCCCGCAGATCGGCCATCGGCACCTTGCGGTGGCCGCCGACGTTGACGCCGCGGAGGAGGGCGACTCGGAGGGCTCCTTCAGCCATCGAGGTTCTCGGTGATGCGCTCGATGGCCCCCCGCAGCACGCTCAGCTCGTCGTGGTCGAAGCCCGCGAAGACCTCGTCGAGCAGGGCGTTGCTGACCTCGATGAAGCGCGGCAGCGCCTCGCGCGCCCGGTCCGTCGGTGCCACCAGCCGGGCGCGGGCGTCCTGCGGATCGGGCGTGCGGTGGACCCAGCCTGCCGCCTCGAGCGCCTTCAGGAAACGGCTGACCGTGGGCTCGGAGAGGCCGATCTCGTGGGTGATCTCGCGCGCGGTCAACGGCCGCCGCGCGTTGAAGAGCAGCATCAGCACGTTGGACTGCGCGGGCGTGATGTCGGCGAGCCCCGCCTGCTCGAAGAGCGTGCGCACGCGGCGCTCCACGAGGGCGTGTACCCGCCCCAGGCGCAGCATCGCGGTCGTCTGGCACCGCCGGGTGGCGATGTCGGCGGTGGGCGCGTGGTCGGTTGGAAAGTGGCGCACTCGATCCTCGCTTGACAGCCGGGTCGTGGCGGTGTTCAGTGCGCTACTTAGCTTGCTAAGTGGTTCGATTGCAACCCAGGAGGAGTCCCGTGGCCGGAGCCTACATCTACGACGCCGTCCGCACCCCGCGTGGGCGCGGCAAGAGCAGCGGCAGCCTGCACACCACCAAGGCGGTGGATCTGCTGGCCACCGCCCTGCGTGGTCTGCGCGACCGCAACGATCTGGACACCGCGGTCATCGACGACGTGACCGTCGGCTGCGTGACGCAGGTCGGCGAGCAGGGCTGCTGCATCGCCCGCACGGGCGTGCTGGTGGCCGGCTACGACGAGCGCGTGCCGGCCGTCACCCTCAACCGCTTCTGCGGCTCGGGCCTCGAGGCGGTCAACGAGGCCGCCGCCAAGGTCGCCTCGGGCTTCCTGGACGTGGTGGTCGCGGGCGGCGTCGAGAGCATGTCGCGCGTGGCGATGGGCAGCGACGGCGGGGCCATCTGGGATCCCAGCATGGAGTTCGCCTACGGCACCGTGCCCCAGGGCATCAGCGCCGATCTGCTGGCCACCCTGCACGGCTTCACCCGCGCGGACGTGGACGCCTTCGCCGTGCAGAGCCAGAAGCGCGCCGCGGCCGCCTGGGAGCGCCGCGCCTTCGCCAAGAGCATCCTCCCGGTCATCGACATCAACGGCCTGGTGCTGCTGGACCGCGACGAGCACTTGCGCCCCGACACCACGCTCGAGTCGTTGGCCAAGCTGGCGCCGAGCTTCGAGATGATGGGCCGCAACTTCGGCCTCGACGCCCTCACCCGCAAGCGCTACCCACAGGTCGAGCACATCGAGCACGTGCACCACGCCGGCAACTCGTCGGGCATCGTGGACGGCGCCGCCGCGGTGCTCATCGCCAACGAGGCCGCCGGGAAGCGCCTGGGCCTGAAGCCGCGCGCCCGCATCCGGTCCTTCGCCTCGATGGGCGATGAGCCGGTGCTCATGCTGTCGGCCACCGTGCCCGCCAGCCAGAAGGCGCTCGCGAAGGCGGGCATGAAGGCCGGCGACATCGACCTCTACGAGATCAACGAGGCCTTCGCGGCGGTGCCGCTGTATACGGCGCGCGGGCTGGGCATCGACCTCGACCGGGTGAACGTCGACGGCGGGGCCATCGCGCTCGGCCACCCATTGGGTGCCACGGGCGCCATCCTGCTCGGCACCGTCCTCGACGCGCTCGAGGCGCGCGATCTGTCAACCGGCCTGGTCACGCTGTGCATCGGCGGCGGCATGGGCATCGCCACCATCATCGAGCGCGTGTGAGGGACGAAATGAGCAACACGAACAAGGACTTCCGCGCCGAGATCGATCTGGCGACCGGCATCGCGACGCTCTGGATGCAGATGGAGGGGCGCGCCAACAAGATCAACCAGCGCTTCGGCGAGGGCTTCCAGGCCGCGCTCGACGAGTGCCTCGCCTTCGAGGGGCTGTCGGGCATCGTCGTCCAGAGCGCCCACAAGGACTTCTGCGTCGGCGCCGACCTCGACTTCGTCTACCGCGCGCGGGACGCGGCCGCCCTGCGCGACCAGGTGCGGGAGCTCAACCGGATGTACCGGCAGCTCGAGACGGCACGCGTGCCGGTGGTGGCGGCGCTCACGGGCTCGGCCCTGGGCGGCGGGTACGAGATCGCCCTGGCCTGCCATCACCGCGTGGCGCTCGACTCGCCGGCGGTGCAGTTGGGCCTGCCCGAGGTCAACTTGGGCGTGATCCCGGGCGCGGGCGGCACGCAGCGCCTGCCGCGCCTGATCGGCCTGCAGGCTTCGCTCGAGCACATCGCGCAGGGACGGATCACGCGCGCGCCCAAGGCGCTGAAGTTGAAGCTGATCGACCAGCTCGCCCCGACGATCGAGGCGGTGCGCGACGCCGCCGTGGCCTGGATCCAGGCGCACCCGAGGGCGAAGCAGCCCTGGGACGTCAAGGGCTTCGTCTACCCCGGCGGGGTGCAGCCCGACACGGCCGACGCGCGCAACCTGTTCGCGGCGGGCGCGGCCATGCTGGTGGCCAAGACCGCCGGCGCCTACGCCGCGCCCGAGGCCGCCGTCTCGGCGGTGTACGAGGGCACGCTGGTCGGCTTCGACGCGGGCCTCGCGGTCGAGACCACGTACTTCGTCAACCGGGTGGTGTCGGACCAGGCCAAGGACATGATCCGGACGTTCTGGTACCACCGAAACGCCGTCGAGAAGCAGGAGGGCCTGCCGCGGGTGCAGGACGCGGGCATCCGCAAGGTGGCCATCCTGGGCGCGGGCATGATGGGGGCCGGCCTGGCCTTCACCGCCGCCAACCGTGGCTACGACGTGGTGTTGAAGGACGTCAACGCCGAGGCGCTCGAGAAGGGCCTGGCTCACTGCAAGGCCGAGGCGGGCAAGCTGCGGCACCTGTCATCGGAGGACCGCGAGGCCATCCTGGGCCGTATCAAGGGCTCGCTCGACGCGGGCGACTTCGAGGGCGCCGACCTGGTGATCGAGGCGGTCTTCGAGAACCTGGACCTGAAGCACCGCGTCATCCGCGAGACCGAGGCGAAGCTGGGCACGACCGCCATCTACGCGTCGAACACGTCGGCGCTGCCCATCGGCGATCTGGCCCAGGCCAGCGTGCGGCCCGCGAACTTCATCGGCCTGCACTTCTTCTCACCGGTGGAGAAGATGCCCCTGGTCGAGGTCATCACGGGCGCCGCGACGAGCGAGGACACGCTCGCCCGCGCGCTGCACTTCGCGCGCACGATCAAGAAGACGGCCATCGTGGTGAACGACGGCTACGGCTTCTACACGACGCGCCTGTTCTCGGCCTACATCGTCGAGGCGGCGCAGTTGGTGGCCGAGGGGCACGATCCGGTGCTCATCGAGTGGGCGGCGCGGCAGGCGGGCATGGTCGTGGCGCCGCTCAAGGTGTTCGACGAGGTGACGCTGTCGCTCGCCGCGCACGGGCTGGCGATGCGCGAGAAGTACGAGGGCAAGCCGCTGGACTTCGGCGGGGTCCGCGTCATCCGGGCGATGGTCGCGCAGGGCCGTACCGGCAAGGCCGCGGGTCAGGGTTTCTACGACTACTCGACCCAGCCGCGGCGCCTGTGGAGCGGGCTGGCTGCGCTGGCCGAGGGGACGCCCGAGACCACGGGCGTGGCGTACATCGCCGACCGCCTGATGCTGGTGCAGGTGCTCGAGGCGGCGCGCTGCCTGGACGAGGGCATCCTGCGCACCCCGCGAGACGCGGAGATCGGCGCCATCATGGGCGTCGGCTTCGCGCCCAACACCGGCGGTCCGCTGGCCTGGATCGACCGGCAGGGCGTGCGCGAGGTGGTGCGAAAGCTCGACGCGCTGGTCGCCGAGCAGGGAGACCGCTACGCGCCCCCGGGGCTACTGCGGCGCATGGCCGAGCAGAACGAGACCTTCTTCGAGAAGGTGTGATCGGGGCTTCGGCGAGGCCTCACCGCTGAGGGGCCTCGCCGCGGGCTGGACTGGCGGGGTCGGCTGACGGGGTCGGCTGACGGGGTCGGCTGACGGGGTCGGCTGACGGGGTCGTCGGCTGACGGGGTCGAACATACTCACTTGTCATTTACCGCGACGCCGCAACCCGCCGTGCTAAGTGACAAGTGAGTATGTTCGACCCCGCGCTCCGC
>CALBMW010000385.1 GCA_937896275.1 uncultured Myxococcales bacterium | reverse complement strand
CTCGCGGGCGGCTGCGCGGCGATGGTCGCCGCGGGCGGCTGCGCGGCGATGGTCGGCGCGGGCGGCGGCGCGGCCTGTGCCGCCACCGTGCAAGGCTTGCCGACCAAGAGGGCGCCGTAGCGACCCCCGCCGGAGCCATTGGCCCGACGCCAGTCCACCGTGCCATCCGAGTAGCGCGTGAGCTCCACGCAGCCTTCCCCCTCCAGCTCGTAGTGCTGCCCGACCTGCAGGCCCAGCTCGTCCGGCCCCTTGCACCGCGCACCCACCTTCTGCGCGCTGGCTCCGTTTCCAGACTTCCGCCCGTCGGCGCGCACCCAGGCGATTGTCCCGTCGGAGTGGCGGGTCACCTTGACGCATCCCTCGCCTTCGAGTTCGTAGTGCTGGCCGACCGTCAGCGCGACCGTGCGGGGGCCCTCGCAGGCCGCCCCGAACTCCTCGGCCTCGCCGCCGCCGGTGTTGCCATCCGCGTCGGTCCACCACGCGCCGCGTGTACCCTCGAGCTGGGTCAGCTGGACACACTTCCCGCGGAACAGGTAGTTCTGGCCCGCCTTGAGGGTGACGCTCTTCGCCTTGATGGGCTCCTTGTAACTGCCGTCGCGTAGCTTCATGCCACCGTATGTGTCGAACGTACAGGCCATCGACGAGGCGGTGTTGTGCCCGCAGCCCATTCGCGTGACGTTGTGGCCGATCGCCTGGACATAGTGGCCACACTCGCCGCCCTTGCAGCGACGCGTCGTCTCGTCGTAGTTCAGCTTCTCCCGGTGGATCCAACCCTGGATCGCCTGCTCGACGGTGGCGCCGCCGCTGATGATGTTCTCGGGCTTGTTGCCGTTGCGCTGCGAGTAGCACGAACCATTGCTGTGCACGCCGAGGTTGCCGGGGATCTGCAGATCCTCGCCCGCCTGCTTGCGCCGGTTGCCTTCGGCCAGGGCGTCAACCCACCCTTGCGCGTGGCGCGCGAGGCCGTCGTCCCAGACGAGCGGCGGGTTGCCCACCGCCGCGCGCGCATCGTTGTGGCCCTTCAAGAGGGCCTGCGCCTCTGCAGGGGTTATCTTCGTGGCCGTTGGAGCCAACGACGTGTCGAGACAGGTGACGTCCCTCGGGTTCGCGGCCGCCGCTCCTGCGACCAGACACGTTGCGACGACCATCACCCCGCCGATAGAGCGCTTCATCTGCACCTCTCCGTTCCCGTGGCTCTCACGAACCCGAACCCTCGCTCAGGTGCGGCCACATGCAAAGCGGCTTCGCCAAGCAGGACCGGGTGTCAGGCACTTCTTTCGGGTGGCCTGCCCGCTCACGGGTTCTGGCACCAGCCGTGCGGGCTGCTGGGGTCTTGCTCGCGTTCGGCGTGCACTGCGGCCGGATCGGGTGTCAGGCACTTCAGGATCGGGTGTCAGGCACTTCTTTCGGGGCACTTCTTTCGGCCACGCGCCGCTCGTCGGTGGTCACGGCGTCGGGCGCGCCTGCCTCCGGTGACGGTCGTGTGCGACGCTGTTCTCAATGCGATTGTCATCCTGCATAGTGCGTGGGCGAACAAACATGGTGGCGCGCGCGGTCGGTCTCCGTGGGTGCTTGGAGGCAGATCATGCTTTCCCAACGCTCACTGGACGCGGCGATCATTCTCGCCGTGGTCGCCGTCACGGGGTGCTCCGAGGTCCCGCCGACGAACCCCTTCGACCCCGTAACGCCCGCCGCCCAACAAGCGCCCGGGCGACTGATCGGGCACCTTCACATCGAGGCGTCCAACGATCTCGGCCCCCGCGCCTTGGTGCTCCAGGTGCGTGACGCGCGCGGTGGCCTGCTGCTGGACGACAGAGGCCTGGCCCGCGCCTGGGAGACCCGGGTCGAGGGCGGCGTGCTGCCCCGTGGACTGGCCGGGAGCGTCGTAGGCGCGTTCGAGATCGAGCTGCCCGCGGGCGCGTATGAGGTCCAGTTCGACGCCGTGGTGAACGACCGACCGCAGCTCGACGGCGGCTCGACCGGCGTACTGATTCTCGAGCCGGGGGCCACCATCACGCGCGATCTTCGCGTGGGGGTCGCCGCGACCGCGAGCGGACCCTTCGAGTGCTTCGACGACCGCGACTGCGCCTTGGGATCCCGTTGCGCGATCGGGCTCTGCCGGGTGGACGTGGAGGCCGACCGGGACCTGGATGGCGTGCCCGACGGCGCCCCGGACCAGCCCAGAGACAACTGCCCAGAGACAACTGCCCAGAGGTGGCCAACACCGATCAGGGGGACAACGACCTCGACCTCAGAGGGGACGCCTGCGACGACGACGACGACAACGACGCGATCCCCGACGGCCTCGACAACTGCCCGCTCCGCCGCAACCCGCTGCAGGGTGACGCGGACGGCGACGACGTCGGCAACGCGTGTGACGACACCACGCCGGGCATCGACGTGCGGGGCCGGCTGAGTTTCGCCGCGCGGCCGGGGGCCGACACGAGCGCGGCCCAGGTCTTCGTCAGCGGGCGCGACGAGCCGGCGGGGATCAATGAGGCGGGCGACTTCGTCTTCGAGAATGCGCTGCCCGAACCTGGGCGCTTCCAGGTGCGGGTGCGGTGGCCGGGGTTCGGGCTGGTCGTCGAGGAGCTGGACGCGCCCGATGGCGAGCTCGCCGTCGAGGTGCCTCTGATCGTGATGACCCCCGAAGCGGAGGGCGACGCGGCGGGCACGCTCGAGGGGACCGTTCGGCTCGAAGCCAGCGACGACGCGGGGGGCGTGGTGGTCGAGGCCCGCGTCGGCGGCGATCTGGTGGGCACCGTGGTGACCCCGTCGTCGGGGGAGTTCGCCTTGCGCGTGGGCCGCGTGCAGCACGCGCTGCGCTTCTCGCGCGATGGCTTCGAGGATCTCGAGGTCACCGCGATCCACAACGCGCAGGGCGAGCAGGCGGGCCGGTTCACCATCGATGGCGTGCCGGCAGATGAGGCGACGCTGACGCTGCCCGCCTTGCCCCATGCCACGCTCGCCGGTGAGGTGTCGAGCGGCCTCGGGGCCCGCAACGACTGGCCCAACATCGCCTTCGCCGCGCTGACCAACGGCGCGGGCGAGCGGCGGATCGTGGGCGTGGTCAACGGCGACGACGGGCGCGGCCAGTTCCAGTTCGCGGGGGTGCCACCCGGCGACCACTACGTGCTCGGCCTCTCGGCCCAGGGGCATGTGCCTTTCAGCAGGGCGATCGTGCTGACCGACGGCGCGAACTCGCTGGCCGACGCGCTGGGCGACGACACCGAGGTCATCGAGCTTGTCGTCGAAGCCAACGCTGCCGGGGTGGCGATGCGCGGGCGCGTCCGGCTCGAAGGCGTGGCCGACGACGGGGATCACGGCGACATCACGGTGCGCGCGCACGTCCAGGGGAACCTCGTGGCCACGACGGTCACCGACGCCCGCGGGGACTTCATCATCGAGGCGGGGCGGGCGGACCACAGCTTGAGCTTCTCTCGCGGCGGCTTCGTCTCCGCGCGAGACGTCCTGGTGCGCTGGGACGAGGGAGACCGCCAGTTCGAGATCGAGAGTGAGCCACTCCAGGGCTTCGAAGGCCTGCGGTTGGCGCGGCTGACGGGGCAACTCGAGGTCGAAGTGACCGTCGATCCGCCGTGGGTGCCCGCCAATCAGCGCGGCGTGGCCGTGCGGGTCATCGGTGAGGATCAGGAGCGCACCGCGGACGCCGACGGCGTGCCCGCCGTCTTCGCCGACCTGCCCGCGGGCGACTACGTCGTCTTCACCGACAGGCCCGGCTTCTCGCTGGCGCAGCGGGTCGTCACGCTCGACGAGGGCCGACCCAACCGACACGTGGCGCTCACCGTCCGCCTGGTGGATCTGGCGCGGGCCGGCCTGGATCTCTCCGGCCAGCCGCTGACCGGCGCGAACCTGCGCGCCGTCGACACGCTGGTCGGCGCGAACCTGTCGGGGATCGTCCTCGAGGGGGGCGAGGCCGGCGGGGCGCTGTGCAACCTGAACCTGGACCGCGTCTCGTTCGTCGGGGCCGACCTCAGCAACGCCAACCTGGCGGGGGCCTCGCTCGTCGGCGCCCGCCTCGACAACGCGCGGCTGTCCGGTGTCGACCTGCGGTCCGCCGATCTCAGCGGCGTCAGCCTCTTCGGGGCCAACCTGTCGGGAGCGGACCTGAGGAACGGAGCCTACCCGTGCGACGGGGAGGACTTCGTCGGCCGGCGCACCCGGTTGACGGGCGCCAACCTGAGCAGCGCCGCCCTCGTGGGCGCCCGCTTCGTCGACGGCGAGCCGCCGGCCGAAGAGGACATCGGCGAAGACGGGATCTGCGCCTTCGCCGCGGCGGCGGCTCCCGAGATGTCGGGCGTGCGCTGGAACCAGGCCGACCTGTCGGGCGCGGTGATGCACACGGCCGATTTGAGCCGCGCGAACTTCACCTCGACCACCATGACCGGGACCGACCTGCGGGGGGCGTGCCTGCGCGAGTCGACCATCCTGCGCGCCGACCTGACCGACGCGCGGCTTCAGGGAGCAGATCTGACCGACGCGAGCGTGCTGGACGCGCTGCTGCTGCGTACCGACCTGAGCGGCGCCACCGTCACGGGCGTCGGCTTCTCGGGCGCCAACCTCACGGGCGCCAACTTCGAGGGCAGCGACGGCGAGGGTCTGTCGATGGCTGGCGTGATCCTGAGCGGCGCCTCGTTCGTGGGAGCCCACCTGGAGCGCTCCAACTGGGTGGGGATGCTGCTGACCGACGTCGACCTCTCGGGCGCCGTGCTCGACGGCGCGGACCTGCGCAACGCCGCCCTCGTCGACGTCCCCCTGGTGGGCGCGAGCCTCACCGGCGCCGATCTGCGCCGCGCCGACCTCACCGGCGCCAACCTCGAGGGCGTCAACCTCGACGGCGCGAACCTGCTGGGCGCGGCCTTCGAGCTGGCCCGCTACAACGACGAGACGACCTGGCCGGGCGAAGACTGCGAAGACGGCGACGACCAGTGCGAGCGGTTCGAGTTCCGGACCATCCACGCGCTTGGGCCACAGGCCCGGTTCGGGACGGAGGCCGCCCCGTTCCTCTTCCCCAACGGACTGTCGGTGTCGGGGGTCGACCTGACCGACGCCGTCTTGGAGCACGCCCGACTGATCGGCGCGGATCTCAGCGGGGGGCGCCTGGTGGGGACCCGCTTGACGGGCGCGGATCTCAGCGGCGCTGACCTGCGCGGCGCGGACGTCACCGGCGCGTTCCTGACTGGCGGGAATCTCAGCGGCGCCAACCTGCGTGGCGCGGATGTCACCGGCGCGTTCCTGGACGGCGCGGATCTCCGCGGCGCGGACCTGAGGGACTTTTACCTGACGGACCAGGACCTGAGGGGCTCGGACCTGAGGGGCTCGGACCTTGCCGGCACGACCCTGGACCTGTTGCCGGTACTGAACCCCCGGGGAGTGACTGGGTTGGATCGCGCGAGAACGGCCGACCTCGTCGCGTGCCCGGTCGTGCCCGACCCCTGGAAGTGTGTGGGTCATCCCGTCACCGGCCCCTTCGCAGTCGTAGGCCCCGGCGTGGACCTGGACGGCGCGGATCTCAGCGGCGCCGACCTCGAGGGTGTGAACTTCGGGAGCGAGGCGGATCGGGGCACCGACCAACAGACCCCGCCAGCCGTCGCAAGCCTGCTGAGCGCAAACCTGATGGGTGCCAACCTGATCCGCGCGGACCTCAGAGGTGTGTCGCTCAGGCACGCGGACCTCAGGGGCGCGAACCTGAGCCGCGCGCGCCTGTCTGCCGCGGACCTCAGCATCACGACTCTCGACGATTCCACGGTGCTTCACGGTGCCGCGTCGAATGGAGAGACGGTGTGCCCGAACGGACAACGAGGGTCGGACCGATCGGGCTGTGACTTCCCATCCTCGGACGGGACGTGCGCGGACCCACGGGGAGCCGTGGTCGGCCCACGGGGAGCCGCGGTCGGCCTGCGGCTTGGCTACACCCGCGGGGTGTACCCCGTCGGCGGCTCCTGTGGAGGGGCGGACGTCGCCTTGTCTGTCTTCTCGTTCACCGCGGCAGCGGACGGCCTGGTCTGCGCGAGCGCGGCGGGGGACGATGGCTTCGAGACGGCGCTCTATCTGCGGGCCCGGTGCGACGATGCAGGGTCCGAGATCGCCTGCAACGACGACGAGTTCATCAACGGCGGCACGCAGTCCGCGCTGGACTTCGTCTCGGACGGGGCGAGCACCTACTTCATCTTCGTGGCGGGCCGGGGCCAAGGCGGGTTCAGGCTCTCGCTCACCGAGGGCGCCTGCGTCCCCCAGTAGTTGGACGCCTGGGTGTCGAAAGTACGATTTGTAGACCGGGGCTTCGGGGGTGGTGGGGGCTCGAAGGGGCCATCCTCTGCGGAGTCGCGGCGGTCAGGCTGGTCTTCGGCAGGTCACGGCCGTTACCCTCATGGCATGCCGCACACCTCCTCTTGGTCATTCCTGCTCCTGCTCGCGGTCGGCTGCGCCGGACCGGAAGCGCTCCGGCGGGCCGTCGACGAGCACGACAATCAAGCCGTCCGCGCGATGCTCGAGAAGGGCGTCAATCCCAATGAGAACGGGCGCTTTGACACGCCGGCGCTGGTCGTAGCCGCGGAGAGGGGCAACATCGAGGCGGTCGAAGCTCTGCTCGCCGCGGGCGCCGCGCCGGAGGGCGACAAGCCGAGCCTGTCGCGTGGCGAGATGGAGCCGTCGCGTGAGACGCCCCTCTACCTGGCCGTGCGCGGCGGCCACGCGGACGTCGTCGCCGCTTTGCTGGCCGCGGGGGCCGACGCTGGGGTGCGGCCGGCGCGCGACGAGGCCCTCATCACGTCGGCCGCGGCGGCCGGCGAGTGGGAGGTCGTCGCGGCGCTGGCGCGCGGCGGCGCGGAGACGACGTGGTCCGACGAGCACGGCGCGACGCCGCTGCATCTGGCCGCCGTGGCGGGTCGAACTGACGTGGTCGAGGCGCTCCTGGCGGCCGGCGCGCCCCGCGACGCCCGCGACTACGAAGGGTGGACGCCGCTGCACCGCGCCGCCGCCGCGGGCAACCCGGCGATCGTGGCCGCGTTGCTGCGCGGCGGTGCGTCCACCACCCTGACGGACGCGGACGGCCGGACCGCGC
>CALBMW010000384.1 GCA_937896275.1 uncultured Myxococcales bacterium | reverse complement strand
TGGTGGCGGCGGGGCCGGCTCGGGGGACGCGGCCGCGCTCGACGACGGCCTGCCGGCGGCAGACCTCGGTGACGCGCCAGGGCCGGTCCTCGACGCGGCGCCCGACTCGGACGAGGGACCGGGCTCGGACGCGGGGCCCTCTTCGGACGCCACGCCGCTCGACCCCTGCGCGGCGATGCCCTGCGGCGGCCCGGAGGTGGGCACCTGCTTCGCCGACGGCGCCGACTTCGCATGCAAGTGCGCCGAGGATCACGAGCAGCGCGGCGGCACCTGCGTGCCGGTCGTCCGGTGCGAGCTCGACACCTGCAGCGGTCGCGGCTTCTGCTACGAGGGCGACGACGGACTGCGCTGCGAGTGCGCTGCGGGGGCGGTCGGCGACCGGTGCGAGGGGTGCGGCGGGGGCTGGCAGGCGTCCGAGGACGGCAGCTGTCGTCACGCCTGCGACGCGGAGCCGTGTGGTCCGCCCGGCTCCGCCGACTGCGTCCCCGAGGGCGCCGACTTCGACTGCCGCTGCCGCGAAGGCTTCCACCCCCAAGACGGCGGCTGCTTCTTCGACGACGCCTGCGAGCCCGACAGCTGCGGCTCCGGCGACTGTGAGGTCCGCAACGGCGTGATGGCGTGCGAGTGCCCGGAGGGCCAGCTGGGCGTGCGCTGCGAGACCTGCGCCGACGACATGCACTTCGATGACCAGGGCCGCTGCACGGCGGATCCCTGCCTCCCCAACCCCTGCGCCGCGGGCAACCAGGCCTGCCGCGTCGTCGGCGACGCCGCGGAGTGCTTCGATCCACCCTGCGAGGCCGACGATCCTTGCGTCGAGGCCCAGGTGGTCGGGGGCGAGTGCCAGCTCGAGCCTCGCGAGGACGGGCTGCCCTGCGCCACCACCCTTTGCCTCCACGCGCAGGCCTGCCGGCGCGGCGTCTGCGCGGGCGGCGCGCCGGTCGACTGCGATGACTTCGACGCGTGCACGGCCGATCGCTGCGCGCCGGCCATGGGCTGTGTCTTCGAGCCTGCCCCCGGTCGCGTCCCCGAGGACGGCGTGCCGTGCACCGAGGATCGCTGCACCGACGACGGCGTGGCGGTCCACGCCCCGGTCGATGGCGTGTGCGACGACGGTCTGTTCTGCTCCGGCGTGGAGCTGTGTCGTCCCTGGGCGGCCGACGCCGACGCGCTGGGCTGCGTGCACGTCGAAGTGCCTCGACCGCCCCTCTCGGAGCTCGCCTGCCTCAGCTACGGGGAGTGCCGCGAGGCGACCCAGGACTTCGAGCGCTTCGACGACGGCTGCCCGCGCCTGCACTGCGGTGAGATCACCGAAGACACGGTGTGGGTGGCGGGGACCGTGCACCTCGTGACCTGCGACCTCTACGTCGAGGGCGAGGCCGGCCCCACGCTTCGCATCGAGGCGGGCGCCCGCGTGGAGGTGCTGAGCGGCGTCGGCATCATCGTCGGTCCGGTCGCGTCGGGGCGCCTCGTCGTCGAGGGCGGCGAGGACGGCGTCCTGTTCACGGTGGCCGACGGCGAGGCTGCGTTGCCGGGTGCCTGGAAGGGCCTGCGCTTCGGCCCGGCGGATCTGGGCTCGCGGCTGGAGGACGCCACCGTGGAGTGGGCGGGCGGCCCTGGCTTGGATGATGACGCGGGCTTCGGGGCCGCGGTGGACGTCGCGGGCGGCAACCTCACGGTCGTCGCCTCGGAGATCAGAGGGGCCGCGGGCCACGGCGTCCACGTCACCGTGGGGGGCCGCGTGGCCATCCGCGACAGCGTGCTGCGCGACAATCGCGACGACGGTCTCGAGGCCACCGGCGGTCGACTCGACGCTGCCTTCACCGGCAACCTGGTCACGGGCAACGGGCGCTACCCCGTCGCGGTGAGCGCGATCGACGCGCACCGCCTCGACCCCTCGTCCGACTACACCGGCAACGGCGATGACGTGGCTTGGCTCGCGGGCGGCAGGCTGGCAGAGGACGCGACCTGGCAACCCTTGGCCGTCGACTACCTGCTGGGGAGCGGCTTCACGGTGAGCGATCTCGCCGCGCCCACGCTCCACTGGCAGGACGGGGTGCGCGTCCGCATGGCCGCCGGCATCGGTGTCACGATTGGGGCGCCCGAGGCCGGCGCACTCGTGACCGAGGGGGAGGTCCTCGGCGTGCACCTGGTGAGCGCCGCCGCCGACGCGGCGCCGGGGGACTGGGCCCAGCTCTTCATCGGAGCCAATGACACCGGCTCGCGCCTGGTGGGGCTGGAGGTCGCCCACGGGGGCGGCGGCGACGCCCTGGGCGCGTTGCACCTGCATGGCTCTGCGCCCGCGCTCGAAGGCATCCGCGTGCATGACAGCGGGCGGCACGGGCTCTACGTCAACACCGGCGCCCGGCCGTCGGTCACCGACTCCACGTTCACCGACAACGCCGGCGACGGCGTGTACGTGTCGGGGGGCGGCGGCCTGCTGCGCAGCGGCTCCTCCTTCCAGCGAAACCGCATGGAGCGCAACGCCGAGCACCCGATCACGCTGCCGGCCGACGATCTCGGCGAGCTGGACACGTCGAGCACCTACACCGGCAACGCCGTCGACCGCGTCAACGTCCTGCCCGACCAGGTCGAGCACTCGGCCACCTGGCGCCACCTGCCCGTCGACTTCCTCTTCGCCGGCGGCACGTCCATACGCGCGGCCACCCTCGAGGACGCTCGGCCCGAGGTGCAGGTCGAGGCGGACACCGTGCTGCGCTTCGGCCCCGCCGCGACGCTGGTGATCGGCAACAGCGCGCCGGCCCGCTTCGAGACCGCGCCCGGCGTGCGCTTCACCAGCGCCGACGAGCAGGTACCGGGGGCTTGGCGCGGGCTCCGCTTCGAGGACGGCGCCGAGGACTGCCGGCTGATGGGCGCCACCGTCGAGTACGCGGGCGGCGACACTGACACCGGCGCGGTCGAGGTGCTGCATTCCCACCTCGTCATCAGCGGGAGCACGGTCCGCGACAGTGAGACCTGGGGCGTCTTCCTTTGGACCGGGGCCTCGGCGTCGATCACGGACACCCGCATCGAGGCCAATGGTCGGGGCGGGCTCTCACTCGTGGGGACGGCCAGGCTGGGGACCGAGGGCGTCGAGCCCGACTTCCTGCGCAACGTGGTGACCGGCAACGGTGGGGCCCCGATCGATCTGCCCATCACGCAATACCACCGCCTGGATCCGAGCAGCACCTTCACGGGCAACGCCACGCCCTTCATCGAGTCGAGCGGCGGCATCATCGACCGCTCGGTGCGCTGGCAGCGCCTGGACAGCGAGGTGCACGTGCGGTCGATCATCGTCGTGCGCGGCGACGGCGTCGAGCCGACCCTCACGCTCGACCCCGGCTTGGTGCTGCGCTTCGACCCCAACAGCGGCCTGCACATCGGCGAGGGCGGACCGGGCGCCCTCCAGCTGCGCGGGACCGTGGAGGCGCCGGTGCGCCTGACCACCGCCACCGATCCGCCCATGGCCGGCACCTGGAACGGCCTGCGCCTGGCGGCGGGCTGCCAAGCGGACGCCGGCACGCTGGTCGAGCACGCGATCATCGAGTACGCCGGGGCCACCAGCTTCGGCGACGTGTGGTTCATCGACTGCGACGCGACGCTCCGTGACAGCCACCTGGCTCACTCGGCCAGCACGGGCGTGCGGCGCACGCGCAGCAACCCCACGCTCGAGAACCTGACCTTCGAGGACAACGCCGGCGGCGATGGCATTTGATTCGAGAGGGGGCTCACACCCCTGAGGCCGGCTGACGGACAGGTCGCTGCCGGGCCCCGGGGCACGGCGTCGGCGCGCAGCCGTCGCGTCGCAGGGGACCGGGGCCGCGTCCCTCGCTCCTGCCGCTGCGAGGCGTATCGATGAGGGAGACCCGAGCTGCTACGATGCCGACATGCTTCGCGTCGTACCCACGCTCTTGCTGTGTCTGGTCGTGCCGTGGCCCGCGGCGGCCTGCTACTGGGACCGCGACACGCTGGCCATGGAGCGCAAGCGCTTTCCGGACGCCGCTCGGCTGCTCGCTGGGCAAGTGCTTCGCCAACCCCAGGCGCTCTACCTGGACCGCATCACCGAGTGCCGCGCGCTGATCGCCGAAGGACGCGACGAGCTGCCCCTACGCGACGACCTGGCCGTGGCGCTGGACAAGACGGGCCAACACGCCGAGGCCATTCGAGTGGCCGAGGAGAGCCTGGCGCGGGCGCCCGAGCGCTATGAGACGCTCGCCAACCTCGGCACGTTCCACGCGCACGCGGGCAACCTGGAGAAGGGCGCCGAGTTCATCCGCGCCGCCTTGAGGGTGAACCCGCAGGCGCACTTCGGCCGCGAAGTCGTGCAGCTCCGCGTGGTCGAGTACGTCCTCGCCAGGCGCGCGGCGCGCCCGGGGCTACCGCTCGACGCCACTTACGATGATGCCATCGCGCGCTTGCGGGCGACGCCAGACTTCGAAGGGCGGGCGCTCGATCCCGACGGCATCTGGCTCGGGGAGGGGGATCTGTTCGAGACGCGTGGTTTCGCCGCCTTCGCCCAGGCCGGCGGCCTGGACCGGGACGCGGCCTTGAAGGGGCTGCTGGGCATGATGATGTTCGGACAGCCCGATCACCCGGTCTTGCTCGAGGCGTTGGGCGACGTACTCATGTGGGACCGCCGGCAGAAGCAGGACGCGAAGCGGCTGGCCGGATGGGCCTACCTGCGGGCCGCAGAGGTGGCCGATCCCGAGGTGCGGTCAGCCTATCGGGCGCGCGCGGCGCTGGCGCTGGTCGGCCACCGAGGCGTGACCCTCAGGGACGAAGCGGTCGTCTTCGCCCGCGAGCGCGAGAAGGGGCGCCGGGCGCAGGCTCGAGCCGAGGCCCGGGCGCAACGCCGACCCCAAGGTCGGGCCCCGCCAACATGGGAGGACGTTGAGGAGGACCGACGCCGCACGCGGGCGAAGAAGCCGCCGCATCGCGGGGCGCGCTCGCGCTGAGGTGTGCTGGCGCATGCCGATCGCGACTGCCCTGTCTCATGCGTGGGCCACCCACCACTTCGCGCGCGAGCCGCCCACCACGCTAACGCTCCCGCGACCGTTGCCCCCTGCGCTTCGAGGACATGGCACCCGTCGACCCCGAGGGGCGCGAGCGTCGCTGCGTCCAGTGCGAGCGCCGTCGACGATGTCGCGTCGGGGCGCGCCCGACGCCCTGGCCCGGCGCGCGTCGAGCCGCCCGCGACTCGATGCGCCGACTGGGTGCCAGGCCGGTGGCCGTGGAGGCGGGCAAGCTGCTTCACGTGGCCTTCGGTCAGCCCCCAGCGCCGCGACGGTCGACGAGATCGTCTCGAGACCGGACTCGAGGCCGAGGCCGGCAAGCTCCGCCGCACCCGGCGTACGGCTTCGCACGGTGCGCCCGCCGCTCAGTTCAGGTGCAGGGCCGCGCACGCCTGTTGCGGGGCGCAGACCCGTTCGCCCGCTTCGCCGGGCACCGGCGCACAGCACCACCGCTCCGGGCACTGATTCCTGACCTGACACGGCGCGGAGCAGACACCGTCGGGGTGCCCGAAGGCGGTCAAGCAGGTCGGCAGCGTCTTTGGGCAGTTGGGCGACTTCGCGCAGCCCATGATAGGGGCAGACGCGTCGGCCCACTCCTGCTCGGCTTGCCAATGCCGCCACCAGAACAGCCCCATCAGGACGAGACCCGCGCCGAGCAGGGTGAGGAAGCGTGGATTCATGGCATCACCTCTGTTCTGACCGCTGTTCCGACCGCTGTTCCGACCGCGCGTCGCGACGAGGGGACGCCCTGTGCCGGGAGGGCTTGACCTCGTTTGGGTCCTCGCCTGGCAGCGCGGCGTCGACTACGGGCAGCTCACGGGCCCGCAGATGAGTCCGACGCCGTCGAGATCGTTGCCGGCGCCGCCGTAGACCCCGATCGCGACCTGACCCGCGGCGCACGTCGAGGCTGGGAAGGGATCTCCGCCGCCGTCCAGACCGGCCAGAGCGCCCAGCTCGATGGCAGGGGCACCGGGCACCAGGCCGGCGCCTCCGGCGACGAGCGGCGCGCAGGAGATCTGGAGGGCGTCGACGAGTCCGCCGGCGCGGCCGCTGAAAGAGACGACCGCGTGACCTTCGGGGCACGATTGCTCGGCGAGTTGGCCACCGGCGCGGCCCGCAGCCTCGCTGACGGTCGCGTCGCCGACCAGCGCGCCGACGCCGCCATCGCGCTCGATGTCGCGGCAGACGGCGGCCACGCTGCTCACCGCTCCGCGGAGCCCTGCCTGCAGGCCGACCATCACCCCACCTGCAGGGCAGGACAGCGTGAACGCCGCGCCGCCCGCGCCGCCTCGGAGCGCCGAGCGGCTCGCCTCTGCGCTGGCGCAAGGCACCGACCCCTGGCACGTCAGCGTGCCGCACCGGAGCCCGAAGCTGTCGAGCGCGTCGCCGACGCCGCCGAAGATGCCGACGGCGAAGCCCGCGCATGCGGTCGGTTCGAAGGGCGAGCCGCCGCCGTCCCGACCCGAGGCCGCGGGCGCGTCGACGCGCGCGGCGCCGGGGACCAGCGCGCCGCCGACGACCTCCACCGGTGCGCAGCGGGGGACGATGGTGTCGACCAGCAAGCCCGAGTGACCGCTGAAGCCGATGACCGCGTGGCCCTCGGGGCACAGGGCGTCGACGGCCGCCCCGCCGCCCACCGAGGCGGTCAGCGTGACCTCGCCTTGGAAGCGTGCCGCGCCGTCCGCCACGGCGATCGTCCGGCACAGCGCCGTGACGCCCCCGAGGGCCCCGACCGCGAGCCCGCGGACGCCGACGAGGAGCTGATCCGGCTGGCAGTCGAGCGTGTAGGGCTGGCCTCCGCCCACGTTGCCGCGCAGGGGCGTCGCTTGGATATCCACCGCGCGCTCGCAGTCCCCGAGATCGCTCGGTGCGCCGCCGTCGCCACCCGAGCCGCCCTCGCCGGGGACGCCGCCCTCGCCGGGGACGCCGCCCTGGCCGGGGACGCCGCCCTCGCCGGGGACGCCGCCCTCACCGGGGACGCCGCCCTGGCCGGGGACGCCGCCCTCACTGGGACCGCCGCCCTCGCCGGGGATGCCGCCCTCGCCGGGGATGCCGCCCTCGCCGGGGATGCC
>CALBMW010000383.1 GCA_937896275.1 uncultured Myxococcales bacterium | reverse complement strand
CCCCGGAGGACCTGCGCGCGCGACGACCTCGGCCACGAGCGCGGCGCTGCCCGCCTGATGCGCCTGCACGAAGGCCCCCGCCGGGTGGCCTACCCGGTCGGGGCCCAGGTGATCGACGGGGGATCCGAAGCTGCGCGCGCCCTCGCGGTGCAGCAGCACGGCGCCGTGACAGGCGTCGCCACAGCGGACCAGGCGATCGAGCGCGTCGGCCAGCCCGACGGGCACGGCGCCATCGGGGCGGGCGGCCACCGTGCCGGATGGGCCACCGGGGGCGGCGGTCAGGCGCAGCTCGCCGGTGGCCGCGAGGACCGGCAGCAGGTTCACCCGCACGGCCCGCAGCAGGGCGTCGAGGGGCGGCGCCAGGACCGGGCACTCGGGGATGTCGAGCAGATCGCCGCCGGCCCGGTGGTAGCCGAGCACGCCGTCGCGCCAGTGGAGCCGCGCGGTCGAGCGCCAGGCCCGGTCGGGCGGCAGGGCGCGCAGGGCCAGCATCGGCGCCTCGACCCCCAGCGCCCGCGAGAGCCCGCGTGCCACCTGCTCCGCGAGCGCCGCGCGCTGCACCGCCGGATCCACCCCCTGCCAGGGGCAGCCTCCGCAGGCCTCGACGCGCGGGCAGAAGGCCGGCACGCGCGCCGCACCGAAGGCCCCCCACGCCTCGACCTCGGCGCGGGCATGTCGCTTTTTGACGTAGGTGACGCGGACCCGCACGGCGTCGCCCGGGGCGGCACCGCGGACGAACACCACCCGCCCGTCCGGGGCCCGCCCGAGGGCGTCACCGCCGAAGGTCAGCCGCTCGATCGTCAGCTCGAGGCGATCGCCGACGACCACGCCCTCAGCGTCCCGCGAAGCGCTGATAAGGCGGGCCCTTGCGCAGGGTGAAGTCGAAGTCGCCGTGCAGCACGCCCAGCACGCGCCCAGGCGACTCGGTTCGCCCGTCACGCACCTCGAGGCGGTCGATCGTGCCGCGCACCGCGTCGCCCTTGCCCACGCCGAAGGCGTCGAAGGTCACCTCGCCGCTCAGCTCGAAGTTCTGGGTCGCGTCGGGGCAGCGCGCGAAGAGGCCGAGCGCGGCCCGCACGTTCTCGTCGGGGCCCACAGGTACCGGCGCGCCGAGGTTGCCGCGCAAGAGGCGCGCGTCGCGAATCTCGAGCAGGAGGCCGTCGGTCTGGGCGAAGGGCTCCCCGCCGCGCTGCATGCGGATGACTGCGACGGGCTCCAGGCCCTCGACCGTGAAGAAGTCGACCCCCAGGTCGAAGGCGGTGCAGGCGAGCGGATCGACCGACGCCGCGCAGCGCGCGTCCAGATCGGCGTCGTCGTCGCAGCCCGGCACGGTCAGGCTGCCCTGCACGTGGCCCACCCCCTGGTGTTCCGCGCACCCGTCGGTCGCGGTCATCGACAAGAGGAGGAGCAGGGCGCGCTTCACGGCGGGGATGATGGGGCCCCGTCGACTCGGGCGCAAGCGACCGACGCCCCCGCGCCCAAGCCCAGGCGGGCCGCGGCCGAACCGCCGCGGACGGCGATCTCGAGCGTACCCGCGGAGCCGACGACGAGGACCAACTCCCCCGGCGCGACCGCGGCGTAGCAGGCCTCGGGTCCTTCCAGGACGACGTCGCCCAGCCTGACGCGGCAACGCGGCAGCCCGGCGATCGCGGGGACATCGGTGATCAGGTTGCCGAAGACGTCCACCTCGACGACCCGGCCGCGGGCACACCCCCTGGCGTCGGCCGTGGGCGGCGTGGCCTGCAGCAGGCGCACCGGATCGACCAGCGGCGGCCCCACGGCGTCGAAGGACCAGCCCGCGGCCAGCGCGCCCGCCACCGGCGCGAACAGGTCGCGGCCCTGGAATGTGACGCCGCGCGCCCGCGGCAGGTGGGGCCCAGGCGCGATGACGCGCAGCTCGGCGCCCACCACGAAGTCTCCCAGCACGCCGTTGTCGGGGGCCACGAACAGGTGACCGTCGCGCCGCGCGACCAGGCTCCGACGCGCCGATCCGACGCCCGGATCGACCACCACCAGGTGCACCGTGCCGGGCGGGAAGCACGGCGCCGCGCGGGCCAGCACCCGCGCGGCCTTGGCCACGTCGCCCCGCGGCACGTGGTGCGCGATGTCGGCCAGCGTGGTCTGGGGCGCCCGCGACAGCAGGACGCCCCGCAGGGCGCCGACGAAGCCGTCCTGGTCGCCGAAGTCGGTGAGCAAGGTCACGATCACGCAGGCGTGGCCCGCGAGGGAACGGGGCGGGCGTCGCGGATCGTCATCAAGCGTCGAGCGCCTGGGCTTCGATGGAACGCGGGCTCCTCGGCAGCGCGTCCACCGCCTGACCGCAGGCCGGGCGCGCGCACCCCCCGAGCATCTCTCGGCAGCCGCGGTGCAGCGCCGTGCCGCAGTCGGCGCACACCCAGGGATCGACCTCGATCACGCCGCCGCAGCCCGGACAGGGCCGGGCGACAAGGGCCTCGTCGCCGGCGTCCACCAGCGCACCCGCCAGATCTTCGAGGTCAGCGGTGAGGCGACGCAGCACCTCGACCACGGCGGGACCCAGGTGCTCCATCGCGGCGCCGGCGCTCCAGCCCCGTGGCCCCAGACCGCGGACCACGACCACCGATCCGGCGAGCGTCACCTCGACGGAGCGAGCCCCGGTCTCGGCCAGGAGCCCGTCCAGCAGGCGACGCGTCTCGGCGTGCCGCAAGAGCCAGCGCAGCAGCCGCTCGTCGGTCGTCTCGAGCGAGCAACTCTGCAGGTGCTCGCTCTCCTCGGGGTACACGCGCACCGGCGCCAGCCCGGGGGCTCTCCAGCGCGCCGCCGGGGCCGGGGGCGAACAGATGCGTGCCGCGAAGCCAAAGTTCGCGTCGAGGTAGGCGCGGCCCTCCACCGACCACCGCGCCCTCCCCACCCGCACCGCCCGGGCTCGCCCCTCACCCGCGGGCAGCGAGAAACGGACGACCGGCGATCCGCGTCGCCCCCAGGGCACATGACAGCTTCCGGCGACCGCGCGCGCGAGGGCCCAGAAGCCCACCTCGCGCTGCCGCTCCCGCAGGCGCACCGTCTCGACGAGCGCGACACCCGGCGGCACCAGGACGAGGAAGAGGAGACACGCGCCAAGGGCCCAGAGCATTGCGGCAGACCCTGAGTGTATGGTTAGCAATGGCGCGCACCGGCGCGCCGGTGACCGAACACCGACCTCTGCGTCACTAGCACCCGAGCCGCCCCGCGTCCATGTTCCCCCCCTCACAGCACGGCCCCACGGCGGGCTTCTTCGGGCGCGGCGACGAGATCGATCGCCTGACCGCCCTCGCCGACGAGGTCGCGGCCGCCGGCGGCCGCGGGAGGGCGGCCCTGCTCACCGGCCCCGCGGGCGTGGGCAAGAGCCGACTCATGGCCGAACTGCAGCGCGTCCTGCGCAGACGCGGCGAGGCGCCCCTGCAGGCCGTCTGCCGGCCCACGGACCACCGCCCTCACGGTCCGCTGCTCGACCTGCTCGGCGCCGCGGCCCAGCTAGCCGGCGATCTGGGGCGACCTTCACCCGCCGTGGAGCGCGCCCTCGATCTGGTGGCCGGCCTGAGCGCGGTCGAGCCCACGGGGGATCGCACGCTGCACCTCTACGAGACGGTGCGACACGCCCTCGTCGCCCTGGCCGAGCTGCGACCGGTGGTGCTGTTCGTGCACGACCTGCACCGCGCCGAGCCGGCCAACCGGGCGCTCTGGCGCTATCTGCTCGAGAACCTGCTGACTGATCCGGCCTTCGACTGGACCCCAGAGGACGCGACGGGCACGCCCGAGCTCTCGAGGCCCGCGTTTCGGGGCCTTCTGGTGATGAGCTTCCGCGTCGACGACGACACGCGGGGCCTGCTGGACGTGGCGCGCGCGAGCGCCGCCGTCAGCCACGTGGAGCTCCTTGGCCTCGACGCGGCGGGGGTGAGGAGCTTCCTGCAGTCGCCGGCGGTGGTCCAGCGCTTCCTCGACGCGTCGGCCGGCCTGCCGATCGCGCTCGAGCAGCTCGTGGACGCCCTGCCCGCAGACCACGACGAGCTGTGGGCGCGCCGCATCGCCGCGGTGCGTCCGAGCGACGCCCCGCTCCTCGACACGCTGGCCGCCTACCGCGAGCCGTGCACCCCCGAGCAGCTGCGAGACTTCGCGGACCTCGACCACGATCCGCGCGACGCCCTGTCGCGGCTGGTCGAGGTGCGGATGCTGACGCGCAGCCTCCAGGGCGGGGTGATGCGGTTCCGGTTCGTGCGCAGCGGGGCCCGCGACGCCTGGTATCAACGCCTCGACGAGGGGCGTCGCGTGGCGACCCATCGCCGCATCGCCGAGCGCCTCGCCGCCAGCTTCGCCGCCGAGCCCGAGGCCATCGCGCATCACTACCTGGCCGCCGGCGACGCGGCGTGCGCGGTGCCGTACGCGCGGATCGCCGCCGACCGCATGGTCGCCGCCCTGGCCGATGGACGGGCCGCCGACCTGCTCGAGCGGGTGGTCGACGCGGCCGAGGCCGACCTTCGCGCCGACCTGCTCGACCGCCTCACCGCGCTCTACGCAGGAAGCAACCGGCTCGATGACGCGCGCCGCGTGCTCGACGCCCTGCGCGGCGGCTACCCCGAGCG
>CALBMW010000382.1 GCA_937896275.1 uncultured Myxococcales bacterium | reverse complement strand
TCTGGACCGGCGTCGGCACGCTCGTCGCGACCGTGGTGCCCCTCTTCGCGCCGCCCGCGACGGCGCTGCTCGCGGTGCTGCTCAGCCTCGCCGTCGCCGGCCTCGGCCTCCGGGCCGGCCACCTCGGCGGGGAGCTCGTCTACGAGCACGGCGCAGCCAGCGCCCACCTGCCTCGCGGGAAGCCGGGCGTCGCGCCCGCGGTCCCCGGCCTGCCCCAAGGCCTCGATGACGACGATGGCGACACGGATGAGCGCTGACAGGCCGTCATGAAATCGTGAGGGCCAGGGGCGTCAGAACGCGAAGGTCGCGGCCAGGCTCACCGGCATCAGGTAGCGCGTCTCGCCGGTCTGGCCGTCGGCCACGTCGAAGAAGGGCATGTCGGCGCGCAGCGAGACGGTCAGCCGGCTGAGGTCGGTGCGAAAGGCCGCCAGCCCAGCCTCGGCGTAGCCGCCCAAGCCCGCCGCGCCACCCCGGAAGTAGGTGCCCGCGTTCAGGTCGTCGAATTGCAGATCGCTGTAGACGAGCCCGCCCCCGAAGAAGGGCGTCAGGTCCCCTGCGAAGGTGAACCAGCGACCGCCGAGCGACACGGCGACGTACTGAAACGAGCTGCCGGAGGTCTCGTCGCCCCCGATCGCGATGCGCAGGTCCCCCCCGAGCGCCGTGTGGGGTGTCTCGTAGTAGAGCTGCGCCAAGCCTCCGCCCAGCGCGCCCGCGGTGGAGCCGTTGAGGCTGGCGCCGATGAGCCCCGCGCCCACGTAGAGCCCCTCCTCGATTCCGGGGGCCTCGTTGGCGGTGGCGGTGACGGGGGTGGCGCCCGCAGCGCCGGACAAGGTGAGCAAGGACGCGGCTGCGAGGACGGTGAAACGCTGCATGGGAGCCTCCGAAGATCGATTTCGGGGTCCAGCAGCGCAATCCATGTGCCACGAAGGCGGCAGGCGGGCGCGCGGTCCCTCCGCGGCCCCCGACCGTGAACGGTCGTTCACGCCATCGCCAACGCGCGTTGACGGCGCCGGTGGGTCGCTCAGGCGTGGTAGGAGGGGGGCACCATCAGCTCGGTGCGCAGCGCATGGTGGCGCCGGATGATCGCCTCGGCCCGGTCGAGCGGCAGCCCCGGAGCCACGCGCCCCGACACCCCGTCCAGCGTCTCGGCCATGCAGATGGCGTTCACGATGGCCTCCTCGGTGGCCTCGACCGCCGCGCGGTAGAGCGGATCGACCTGCGGATCGCGCAGCAACTCCAGCGCGAAGGGCTTGGCCCGGCGGGGCGCCCGCGTCACCCGGTTCGCCGTCGAGAAGGTCAGCACGATCTCCCCCGAGCCATGGGCGGCGAAGGAGCCGGCGCGGCCGATGCCGAGGGCCACGCGCTTGGCCAGGCGGTTGAGCTGCCCGGCCGACAGCGGCGCGTCCGTGGCCGCCACCGCGATGATGCTGCCGTAGGTCCGTCGCCGCTTCTTGTAGGCGTGCAGATCCGGCTCGAGCATCACCCCCATGGGGATGCCGTCGACGCGCAGATCGGGGAGGTGCCCGAAGTTGCTCATCACGAGGACGCCCAGCGTGTAGCCCCCGTCCGTCTTGTGCAGGCGCCGCGAGCTCGTGCCGATGCCCCCGCTGAGATCGCAGGTCGTCATGCCGGTCCCGCCGCCGACGTTCCCCTCGGCGACCGGGCCGCCCGCGGCCGACTCGATGGCGGCGAAGACATGCTCGTCCTGCACGTGGCCGCCACGGATGTCGTTGAGCCACGAGTCGTCGCACTCGCCCACCAGGGGGATCACGACGTCGTGCTCCTTGCCGAGCCCCGGGTAGCGCGCCACCATCCAGCGGACACACGCTTGGCTCACCGCGCCCACCGACAGCGTGTTGGTCAGCAGGATGGGCGTCTCGATGAGCCCCCACTCGGCCACCTGCGTCAGCCCCGAGACCTCGCCGGCGCCGTTGAGCACGAAGTGCCCACCGAGGACGCGGTTGTGAAAGACGTCACCCTCGCCCGGCAGGATCGCGGTGACGCCGGTGCGCACCGGGCCGCCCTTGCGGCCGGCGCCCTTGCCCTGCATGAGGGTGGACTGCCCCACCCGCACGCCCGCGACGTCCGTGATGGCGTTGAGGGGACCGGGGGCGTAGCGCCCGATGCGCAGCCCGAGGGCTCGGGCGCGGCGGCGCGGCGGACCGACAGGGGTCATGGCGGTGCTCAGATCAGAAGTGGACGGCCCCGGTGATGTAGAAGGCCCGGTTGAAGGTCTGGTCGTCTTCGCTGCTCTTGGTCTGGTCGTGGTCGATCACGTCGGCGAAGCCGTGGCTGTAGGTCAGGCCGGCCGACGCGGCGACGGCCCCGCCCATCGGGAACCAGGCACCGAGGCTCAGGTTCAGGCCGTAGTCGACGGCCGCGAAGTTGTCCTCGGCCGACTTGTCCTTCTCGCCGCCGGTTCGCACCTCGGTCTTGATCTTGAGGCCCAGGTAGCCGCCCACGTTGATGTAGGGCGTGACGGTTCGCGCCGCCTGGAAGTGGACGCCGCCCTCGAGGGGGATCTCGACGTAGCCGAGCGAGGCGGTCGTGGTCCGGCCGGCCACCTCGGTGCTGAACCCACGGCCGTGATACTGCAGCCCGGTGCGATAGTGCAGGAACTGGTTGATCGCCTTGTCGTAGGTCACGCCCGCCACCGCCCCCAGCTCGGTGCTGTAGTCGCTCTGGGCGGCCTCGCTGGAGAAGTCGTCCTCGGCCCAGGCCGACGTGAAGCCCAGGCGCACGCCGATGGTGCCCCTCTGGAGCAGCGTGGCCTGAGCCGGGGGCGGCCTCGGCGCCGCGCGGCGGACGGGCTTGCGCACGGTCTTGGGCTTGCTGGTCTTCCTCTTGGGCTTGACGGTCTTGCGCTTGGGGGTCCCGGCCGTGTCCCGGCCGCTGTCGGCGCTGGTGGGCGCGCCCAGGGCAGGCGGGGCGAGGAGCGCGGCGAGGAGGGCGGCGAAAATAATCGTCCGCAGGGCGATCCATCGAATCATCTTGGGCCTCCACCTTCGCTGGGCGGCGCCAGCATCGTTTGGCGGCACCCTCGTTGACAAGTCAGTGCTTGCGGGCGGCGGGAAGAGGTGTGCCCCCCGGCGCTGTTGTCGGCCCACATGGACCCGGCGCGCGCCCCCCGCGCGGACGCCGATGTCCTGCGGTGCCCGACCTGCGAGGGGCGCATGCGGGTGATCGCCCAC
>CALBMW010000381.1 GCA_937896275.1 uncultured Myxococcales bacterium | reverse complement strand
GCCTCGCCGTACAGCTCGCGCCGGGGGAGCAGGCCTGGTTTCGGGTGGCCGCCCGTGACGCCGCGGGGCTGCGTGGCCCCTGGTCGGACGAGGTCAGCGCCCACGCCGCCGATCCGGACGACCGCGAGCCGCCCGCCGCCGTCAACGACCTGTTCGCCGCCTTCACCGCCGCCGACAGCGAGCCGGTGGGCCTCGCGCCGACGGGCGACACGCCGCCCGAGCTGGTCGACGGCGATGCCTTCACGGGCTGGAACGGCGTAGTGGAGCAGCCCGTCGATCTGAGCTTCTCGTTGGGCGACGCGCCGGTGCTGCTGACGCGCGTCCAGGTGGCGCCGCACGCGCTGTTCGTGGGCGATCTGCCCACCGGGCTGGCGGTGCTGGTGACCGATCCCCTGACCGGCGAGGCGGTGGAGCGGGCGCGCCAGGAGGATCTGCCCGTCGCCGCGGGGGGCGTGATCGCCCTCGACCTTCCGCCCACGGCCACCGACCGCTTCGTGCTGCGCGTGCTCGGCGCGCGCGAGCGCCGTGGCCTGCCCTCGGCCGCGTTGGGCGAGGTGACGCCCTTCGCCGCGCTGCCGGGTGGGGGCGCCGCGCGCGTGACCTGGGTGGCCCCCGGCGACGACGGCTACATCGGGCAGGCCGCGCTCTACGACCTGCGCGTGGCCGACGCCCCCATCGCCGATCTCACCGCCTTCGCGGCGGCGCTCGCGGTCGCCGTGCCGCCACCCCAGCCCGCCGGCGCGCTGGAGCTGACCCGCGTGTCCGAGCTGCCCGAGGGGCGCGACGCCTGGTTCGCCCTGCGCACCCGCGACGCTGCCGGCAATTGGAGCCCGCTGTCGAACTCGCCCCGCGTCGCCGTGCCCGAGGTGCCACCCCGCGCGGTGGGCGATCTGCGCGTCCTCCCCGGTGGCCCGGGTGCGGCCGTCGTGGTCTTCACCGCGCCCGGCGACGACGGCGCCCTCGGGACGGCCGCCCGCTACGACCTGCGCTTCGCGGAGGACGATCTGGACGCGGTCACCTTCCCGCTCGCCGCGCGCGCCGAGGCCGGCGATCCGCAACCGGCCGGCAGCGAAGAACGCTTTCGAATCGAGGGCTTGCGACCCGGCACGCGCTACGCCTTCGCCCTCGTCGCCTTCGACGACGCCGGCGCGGCGTCCGGCCTCTCGAACGTGGGCCACCTCACCACGGGCGAGGGCGTGCCACCCGCCGCGATCGCCGATCTGCGGGTCGAAGCGGGCGCCGCCGACGACGCCGTCGTGGTGCGCTTCACGGCGCCCGGCGACGACGGCCGCGTGGGCACCGCGGCGCGCTATGACCTGCGCTGGTCCACGGGCCCGCTCGACGCCGAGACCTTCGTCGACGCGACCCCGCTCGAGACGCCCGCGCCGCGCCCGGCGGGCTTCGCCGAGGCCATCCCGCTGGGCGGCCTGCCCGGTGAGAGCGCGCTGTTCTTCGCGGTCATCGCCCAAGACGACGTCGGCAACCGGGGCCCCCTGAGCAACGTCGCCGAGTACCGCACGCCCACCGTCGCGCCGGCCCCCGTGGCCGATCTGAGCGTGGCCGAGCGCCGCGCGGACGCCCTGGTGCTGGCCTTCACCGCGACCGGCGACGACGGAGCGCAGGGGACCGCCGCCCGCTACGACCTGCGCCGGGCCGCGGCGCCCATCCTGACCGACGCCGACTTCGCGGCCGCGACGCCCGTGCCCGCCGCGGCCCCCCAGCCCGCCGGACGCGCCGAGACGATCACCGTGGCCGATCTGGCGCCCGGCCGGCGCTACCACTTCGCCCTGGTCGCCTTGGACGAGGCCGGCAACGGATCGTCGCGCACGCCCTCCATCGCGGGCGACACCCTGGACGCCGTGGCCCCCGAGGGCGTGGCGGATCTGGCCGCCGCCCCCGGACACGCCGGCGCCGCGCTGCCCCTCGTCGTCACCCAGAGCAGCGGCAGCCACACGCCCGAGTCCTCGGCCGCCGGGCTGGTCGACGGCGATCCGAACACCTTCTGGATCGGCCCGCTGGGCCCCGCGGACGCCGAGCGCGCGGTCCTCTTCGACCTGGACGGGCCACACCGCGTGGACCGCGTCCGCATCCGCGCGGCGGTCGACTACCCGGACCTCTTCCCCGCCACCTGGGCGCTGGAGGCCTTCGACGGTCAGGGCTGGTCACCGGTGCTGGACGAGCGCGAGGTGACCGTCGCGGACGCCGCGTGGCTTGACCGCCGGTTCGCCCCGGTCGTCGCGCGCCGCTTGCGGCTCAGCGCCCGCGACGGTGGGCCGGTGGGCGACGCCTTCGCGGTGGTCGTGGGCGGCTTCGAGGCCTACGAGGCCGATCCCGGCGACGGCGCCCTGAGCCTGACCTGGACCGCGCCCACCGATGACGGGCCCACCGGGCGCGCGGCGCGCTACGACCTGCGCCGCGCCGAGGCCCCGATCACCCCCGACACCTTCGCCGACGCGACGCCCATCGACGCCCCCGCCGCGCTGCCGGCGGGGCTGCTGCACCGCTGGACCGTGGCGGGGCTGGCGCCCGAGTCGACCCACTGGTTCGCGTTGGTGCCGATCGACGGCGACGGCAACCGCGGGCCGCTGAGCAACGTCGCGCAGGCGCGCACGCTCGACGCCCGTCCCGGCACGGTGCTCGATCTGCGCGTCGAGACGGTGGACGAGACCTCGGCCGTCCTTCGCTTCACCGCCCCGGGCGAGGACGGCGAGGTCGGACGGGCCGCCCGCTACGACCTCCGCCTGGCGACCGGCCCCCTGACGCCCGAGACCTTCGACGACGCCACGCCCGCGCCGGCGCCGCCGCCCGCCATGGCCGGCGACGGTGAGCGCGTCACCCTCGACGGCCTGGCGCGATCGACGCTGTACCGCGTCGGCCTCAAGGCCTTCGACGCGGGCGGGCAGGCCTCGGCCCTGTCGAACGTGGTGTTCTTCCGCACGCCCGATCCGCCCGAGCGGGTGCCGCCCGCGGCGGTGAGCGATCTGCGCGCGTTGACCTGGCCCGCGACGGCGGGGGCCATCCTGCTCAACTGGACGGCTCCCGGGGACGACGGCCGCCTGGGCCGCGCCACGCGCTATGACCTGCGCCGCTCGGCCGCGCCCATCGACGCCGCGAACTTCGCCGCCGCGGACGCCGTCGGGGTCGCCGCGCCGCGGCCGTCGGGGCAGATCGAGTCCTTGCTGGTGCAGCACCTGCCCGACGAGGCGACGCTGTTCTTCGCGCTGGTGACGTACGACGACGTGGGCAACGTGTCGGCCCTGTCCAACGTCGCCAGCGCGCCGACCCGCGCCGTCCCGCCGAGCGGCATCTCGGATCTGCGGGCCGACCTGGCCGCGGGCCGCGTCACGCTGCGCTGGACGGCGCCCGGCGACGACGGCGACGTGGGCCGCGCCACCCGCTATGAGGTGTACCTGTCGCGGGCGCCCATCAACTTCCTCAACGGCCTGACGCCCCTGCCGGGCGCCCCGGTGCCCGGCGCGGCGGGCGCCGCCGAGGCGATGGTGCTCGCGGACCTCGACGCCGACGTCACCTGGCACGTCGTCGTGCGCGCGGTGGACGACGCGGGCTTCGCGGGGCCGCTCTCCAACCCCGTGCAGTTGACCCTGCCCGATGCCGCGCCGCCGGGTGAGTTCGGCGATCTGCGCGCCACCACTGGCCCGCTGCCCGGCACCCTGTCGTTGAGCTTCGTGGCGCCCGGCGACGACGGCGCGACCGGCGTGGCGGCCGACTATGAGATCGCCTACGCCGACTTCGCCTTTGCGTCCGGGGACTTCGACGCGGTGGCGCGCTACCCGTTCCGCGTGCCGATCTTCGCGGGCGGCGCGGGCGCCGTGCTCACCCTGGTCAACCTGCCCGGCGAGCGCGCGCTGTGGGTCGCGCTGCGAGCGGTCGACAATGGCGGCAACCGTGGGCCGGTCTCGGTCGTGGTCAGCGCGCGGACGCCCGACGTCGCGCCCTCGACCATCACCGATCTGCGCGCGGCCTCGGCCGGGGCCGACGCGGTGCGGCTGACGTGGACCGCCCCGGGCGACGACGGGCGCGTGGGGACCGCGACGCGCTACGACGTTCGCCGCCACGGCAGCCCCATCTTCGGCGACGTGTGGGACGCCGCGACGCCGGTCGTCGGCGCCCCCGCGCCCGTCGCCGCCGGCGGCGCCCAACAGATGACCGTGCAGGGCCTTGAGGCGGGCACGCGCTATTACTTCGCGGTGCGCGCCGTCGACGAGCGGGGCAACCTGGGCGGCGTCAGCAACCCCGCCACCGTGAACACCGACGACGTCACCGCGCCGGCGGCCGTGCGCGACCTGGCGGCCACCTCGACGCCCGATGGCGTGCGCCTGACCTGGACCGCGGCCGGCGACGACGGCGACACCGGCACCGCGTCGGGCATCGAGGTGCGCGTCGCCCCCGCGCCGTGGCCCGGCCTCGACGCGGCACAGATCGCCGAAGGCTTCGTCCCGCCGCGCCCGGCCGGACAGCAGCAGTCGATCGAGGTGCGCGGCCTGCGCCCCGAGACCGAGTACGTCTTCGCGGTGCTCACCCTCGACGAGGCGGGCAACCGGAGCGGCGCATCGAACCTGGGGAGCGCCTTCGGGCCCACCGTGCCGCCTGCCGCCGTGCGCGATCTGCGCGTCGAGGCCGCCGGAGCGAGCGCGCTGCTCCTGCGGTGGACCGCGCCCGCCGACGACGGCATCGACGCGGCGAGCGGACCGGTGACCCGCTACGAGATCTCCGTCGCCGCGGCCCCCTTCGGAGGGGCGCAGTTCGACGCCCAGGACCTGCGCGCTGGCCCGGCCCCCGTGGCGCCCGGCGGTGCCCAGACCTTCAGGGTCGAGGGGCTCGCCAACGACACGGCCTACTGGGTCGCCGTCCGCGCGATCGACGAGCGCGGCGGCGCCAGCGAGGTCACCACCGTGATCGAGGGACACACCGCCGACGGCGTCGCCCCCGCCAGCATCGCGGGCCTGCGCGCCGCCGGCCCTCGGGCGGGCGGCGAACCGCTCACCCTGGGCGCCGCGAGCGCCT
>CALBMW010000380.1 GCA_937896275.1 uncultured Myxococcales bacterium | reverse complement strand
CGAAGGCTCCCCGCGAGCGTAGAGGAGAGGGTTGTAGACGTTCGTGACCGGAGGTCTGAACGTCAGCCCATCGAGGTCCGCAACGAGATCGTCGGTGATCTGCTTCACCCTCATCGGGCGACCTTCGCTTCGTATGGATTTGACAAGCCGGGTGGTCCGGGGTTCATGCCGATCATCAGCACCTCACGCTGGCCCTGGCCGTACTTCTCGCAGTACAGGTCCCACGCCGCACGGGCGTAGACGAGCGGGTTGTCGACGTGCGTGACCGGCGGCCCGAAGGTGAGGCTGGACAGATCGGCGACGAGCTCGTCGGTGATTTGTCTCAGGCATAAGCGGTCGAACTCTCGAGGGGCGGGGAGGCGGCCGGGCATCCCCGACCGCGTGCTTCAGTCCAGCGCCGTCAGCAAGTTGTCGAGGTTGCGGAAGAACATCTCCCAACCGTCCGCGACGCCCTGGGCCAGCACCTCGTCGCGGTGCGTCTCCGACGCAAACAGGCTGGTCAACACGAGCCGAGTTCCCTCGTCGCGTGCCTCGAAATCGATGGAGATCTGGACCGGCAGATTCTCGGCACGGTCGTCGTCCCAGGTATCGATGTAGACGATGGAGTCGGGCTCGTGCACCTCCAGATAGCGGCCTTGGGTCGGGTAGACTTGGCCATCTGGCGCTCGCATGTGGACCCGAAAGGCACCCTCGGGCCGCAGATCCACCTCGCACAGCGCGTTCGTGAACCCGGTCGGCAGAAACCACCGAGCGAGCAGCCTCGGCTCGGTCCACGCGCGGAAGACCAGGTTCGGCGGCGCGGCGAAATCACGGGTGATCGTCGTTGTCGGCTGAGTCATCGTATTCTCCAGTTCCGCCTGATCGTGAGCGGGCGTTCGCGGACGCGGTCGTGTCGCAGTCCAGCGACGAGACAAGGCTCGCTTTGCTTGAGTTTGACAAGCCAAAAGGGCCGGGGTTGTTGCCGATCAGCAACACATCCCGCGGCCCCTGACCGTACCTCTCGCAGTACTTGTCCCAGGCGGCGCGGGCGTAGACCAGCGGGTTGTGGACGTGGTTGACCGGCGGGCCGAAGCCCAGGCCGTCCAGGTCGGCGACCAAGGCGTCGGTGATGCCAGCCAACGACATGCGGTCCTCCCGGCGATCGACCCGGAAGCGCCGCCTGCAGGATCAGGGCGGCACGCGACGATCCGGGCTTATCACGCTGCGGGCTTATCACGCTGCGGGGATAGTCACACTGTGCGCCCGCACGCGCGACCCGATTCCGCGTCCGCCGCTCGGGGCCCGGGCGCGCTCATCGGCGCCCCCACCCCGGCTGGGTCGACCCGACCGCGCCCGGCGCGCCCTGGGTGCCGCGCGCCCCCCCCAAATGTCGCGCGCTTTTTCATGCGTTTCTGCTGCATCCGACGGTTGTAAAGTCCCCCCCGAATGAACTAGCGTCCCCCGACTTTCGGCCCGCCCCGACGGACGACAAGGAGGCGCGCGATGGCCAAAGCGCACGAGATCCTCGACGCGGTGACGATCCGCTTCGCCGGCGACTCCGGCGACGGCATGCAGCTCACCGGCAACCAGTTCACCCAGACCTCGGCGTTGGCAGGTAACGACCTGGCCACCTTCCCCGACTTTCCGGCCGAGATTCGCGCGCCGGCGGGCTCGTTGGCGGGTGTGTCAGGCTTCCAGCTCAACTTCTCGAGTCACGAGGTGTTCACGCACGGCGACACGCCGGACGTTCTGGTGGCCATGAACCCGGCGGCCCTCAAGGTGAACCTCGAGGACCTGCGGCCGGGGGGCATCCTGATCGCCAACATCCAGGCCTTCGGGGACAAGAACCTCGAGCGGGCGGGCTACCTCGAGAACCCCCTCGAGGACGGCAGCCTGTCCGCCTATCGGGTGTACCCGGTCGACATCACGACCATGACGCTGAACGCCATCGCCGGCGTGGGGCTGAACCAGCGGTCCGCCGTCCGCTCGAAGAACTTCTTCGCGCTGGGCCTGGTGTACTGGCTGTTCAACCGCGACATGCAGCACACGGTCGCGTGGATCGAGTCGCACTTCCGCCAGCGCGATCCGCTGGTCGCCGACGCGAACCTTCAGGCGCTGAACGCGGGCTACAACTACGGCGAGACGGCCGAGCTGTTCACGCACAGCTACATGGTGAAGAAGGCGCCCATCGCCCCCGGGCGGTACCGCAACATCACCGGCAACGACGCGATGGCGCTGGGCCTGGTGGCGGCGGCCGAGCTGAGCGGCCTGGAGCTGTTCCTGGGCTCCTACCCCATCACGCCCGCCTCGGACATCCTGCACTTCCTGTCGAAGCAGAAGCACCTGGGCGTCAAGACCTTCCAGGCCGAGGACGAGATCGCCGCCGTCGCGTCAGCGATCGGCGCGGCCTTCGCGGGCGGGCTGGCGGTCACCACGACCAGCGGCCCCGGCATCGCGCTCAAGGGCGAGGCGATGGGCCTGGCGATGATGCTCGAGCTGCCGCTCATCGTCATCAACGTGCAGCGCGGCGGTCCCAGCACCGGCCTGCCGACCAAGACCGAGCAGTCGGATCTGCTGCAGGTCCTCTTCGGCCGAAACGGTGAGTGCCCGCTGCCGGTCGTGGCCGCGTCGGGCCCCGGCGACTGCTTCGACACCGCGATCGAGGCCGCGCGCATCGCGGTTCGGCACATGGTGCCGGTGGTCGTCTTGTCGGATGGCTACCTGGCCAACGGCGCCGAGCCTTGGCGCGTGCCCGACATGAGCACCTACGCGCCGATCCCGGTGGAGTTCGAGACCAACGCCGAGGACTTCCAGCCCTATCGCCGTGACGAGAACCTCGCGCGGCCCTGGGCCATCCCGGGCACGCCCGGCCTCGAGCACCGCGTGGGCGGCCTCGAGAAGCAGGACGTCACGGGCAACGTGAGCTACGACCCGGCCAACCACGAGCACATGTGCCGTCTGCGCGCCGCCAAGGTCGCCAAGGTCGCGGATCACATCCCGCCCACGGCGATCTTCGGTCCGGACGAGGGTGACGTGCTGGTGCTGGGTTGGGGCGGTACCTTCGGCGCCATTCGGGCGGCCGTCGATCACGCGCACGCGCAGGGCAAGGCGGTCAGCCACGTGCACCTGCGCCACCTGAACCCATTCCCGAACGATCTCGAGGCCATCATGAAGCGCTTCCGGCGCGTCCTGGTGCCCGAGCTCAACCTCGGCCAGCTCGCGTTCGTGCTGCGCGGCCGTTATCTTGCCGACTTGGTCAGCTACACCAAGCTGCAGGGCAAGCCCTTTCGTGAGGCCGAACTCGCGCAGCAGATCGACGCGTTGCTGGAGGGCGAGCGATGAGCAAGTATCCCAACCTGCCCGCGACGGACGCTGCGGCGCTGACACGCAAGGACTTCGCCACCGACCAGGACGTCCGGTGGTGCCCCGGCTGCGGTGACTACTCGATCCTGGCCCAGGTCCAGCGCACGCTGCCGACGCTCGGCATTCCGCGCGAAGACTACGTCTTCATCAGCGGCATCGGGTGCTCCAGCCGGTTCCCGTACTACATGGACACCTACGGGATGCACAGCATCCACGGGCGCGCGCCGGCCGTGGCCAGCGGCGTCAAGGCGCTGCGTCCCGAGCTCAACGTGTGGGTCATCACGGGTGACGGCGACGCGCTGTCGATCGGCGGCAACCACCTGATCCACGCGCTGCGGCGCAACATCGGGTTGAAGATCATCCTCTTCAACAACCGCATCTACGGCCTGACCAAGGGGCAGTACAGCCCGACCAGCGAAGTGGGCAAGCGCACCAAGTCCACGCCGATGGGCTCGTTGGACTACCCGTTCAACCCCATCAGCCTGATGCTGGGCGCCGAGGCGACCTTCGTCGCGCGCGCGCTGGACATCGACGCCAAGCACCTGCAGGAGATGGTCACGCGCATGGCCGCGCACGAGGGCACGGCGATCCTCGAGATCTACCAGAACTGCAACATCTTCAACGACGGCGCCTTCGCCTACCTCACCGACCGGCAGACACGGCCGCAGCACGAGCTGAAGCTCGAGCACGGCAAGCCGCTGCGCTTCGGCCCGAAGAACGAGAAGGGCATCGTCCTCGACCGTCAGATGCGGCCCCAGGTCGTGGAGGTCGAGGCGGTCGGCGAGGACGCGCTGCTCGTGCACGATGAGACCAACCCGACGCTGTCCTACCTGCTCAGTCAGCTGGTGCACCCCGACTTCCCCACGCCCGTGGGTGTCTTCCGGAGCATCGAGCGGCCCTCCTACGACGCGATGTTCACCGCGCAGATCGAGGACGCGAAGAAGAGGAAGCCGGGCAAGACGGTGCAGGATCTCATCGAAGATGCGCACGTCTGGACGGTCGAGTAGGGCAGGGGCGCGCCCCTGGCCGGCCGGTCCCGCCCCCGGGCGTCGCCCCCCTCGATGGGGCGCCCCGACCCGCCGCTCAACCCTCCCGCAGGAAGCCGTCGATGACCGGGCCGAAGTGGTCGAGGTCGACCAGGAAGGCATCGTGCCCCTGGACCGAGGGCAACTCGACGTGCTGGACGACGTGGCCGGTGCTGCGCAGGCCACCGCTCAGGTCGCGCTGCTGGTGCAGCGGGAACAGCGTGTCCGTCTCGACGCCTACGATCAGGGTGCGCTCGGCCTGCACGTGGGCCAAGCCGCTCTCGAAGCAGCCACCGTGCTCGGCGATGTCGAACAGATCCATCGCGCGCGACAGGTACAGGTAGCAGTTGGCGTCGAAGGCGTGGACGAACTTGCGGGCGTGGGCCTCGAGGTAGCTCTCGACCTCGAACTCGACGCCGAAGGGCGCCTCGGACCACGACTCGGTGCGCTCGCGCCCGAAGCGCGTCTCCCACTCCTGGGCCGACCGGTACGAGGTCATCCCGATCTTCCGAGCGAGGCGCATGCCGTCGACCGGCGGGCGGTCGGGCGGGTAGGCGCCGCCCCGCCAGGCCGGATCGCAGCGGATGGCCTCGCGCTGCAGGGAGTGGACGGCGATGGCGCGCGCGGTGACGCGGGCGGCCGACGAGATGCTCATCAGGTGGCGCAGCCCGTCGGGATACATCACCGCGTAGGCCAGCGCGGTCATGCCGCCCAGCGAGGGGCCGACGAGCGTGTGGAGGCGGTGGATGCCCAGCCCGCCGACGACGCCGTGTGCGGCCTGGGCCAGGTCTTCGATGGTGAGGACGGGGAAGTCGAGCCCATAGGCGCGCCCCGTCGCCGGGTTGCGCGAGGCGGGGCCCGTCGAGCCGAAGCAGCTGCCCAGGTTGTTGACGCAGATCACATGGAAGCGGTCCGTGTCGATGGGGTGCCCGGGGCCGATCATCTCCTCCCACCAGCCCGGCGACGGATCCGCGGCTGAGGAGCGGGCGTGGGCGCGCGGTGAGAGGCCGGTGAGGATGAGGATCGCGTTGTCCCGGGCGGGGGACAGCTCGCCCCAGGTCTCGTAGGCCATGTCCACGAAGGGCAGGGTGCCGCCGTGACGCATGCCAAAGGGCCCCGCGAGGCGCATCTGCCGCGTGGCGGCGCCCACGCGTCTCGGTCGCTGGACCTCGGCGTCGTGGGCGTCCGGGCGGTGGAGTTCGAGCAGCTGCATCTGTCCCCTCGGGGGTCCGGTGCGACAAAGTACGAATACCGCATGGGGACGGTCGGGAATTGACCGCAATATACGGATCGAAGAGGTGGGATGCGAGCCCGGCGCGCGCGTTTCTGGGCGGGCGCCCGATTCGGGAGGATCGACGGCAGGCCCGCCAGCGTGAAGGCCGCGGGGCGTCAGGGGAAGGACGCGCGCTCGTCCTCGTGGTCGGGCGGCAGGGCGTCGTGGTTCTCGGGCACGTCGCCGTCGGCGCCGGCGTAGCGGATGGTCGCGTGTTGGCGCGGGCAGACCAGGTCGATGCCGGAGACACCGCGCCCATGCAGGAGGCTGGTGCCGTCGCGGCGCGCGAAGCGCAGGGAGCAGCCCCGTGGCAGCGTCGCGCCCAGCCGGTGCATCCGGCCGTTCGCGTCCTCGACACCCTCCACGAACAAGGCGGCCAGCGTCCGGTTGGTCACCGTGACGTGGTGGTCGTCCACGACCAGGCTCACGCTGTCCGGCGCCTCGACCGCGCCGTCCGCGCCGATGCGCGCCTCGACGGGCGCCTCGTCGTCGTGACGCACATTGAAGACCGCGATGAAATGCTGAGTGTAATCGGCCAGATACCCA
>CALBMW010000379.1 GCA_937896275.1 uncultured Myxococcales bacterium | reverse complement strand
CCCTCGTCGCTGTCGACGACCACGATCCTCAGGATTCGGCGGGGCCAACTCACCAGATCGAGCCTCTCCTCCGGTGCCCACTCCCTCTCTCGTTTATCCGGTCGGCGATCGCACGTCAACGACGCGGCAGGTCGAGCGGGGTCGCGCCGTCCTCGATCAGGGCGCGACGCCGGCGTCCCGGGCGCTCCGCTCGATCTTCTCGACGACGGGCGCGGCCGGCGGGACCACGACCGAGCGACGATCGAACACGCCGTCGCCGTCCGTGTCGCGCAGGGACGTGATGGTGCGCGCGCCCTCCTGTGTCACATCGGTGCGAACGATCGTGTCCGGCACGCCATCGCCGTTCCCATCGTGGTGCTGGATCATCGCGGCGCCGTCTCGGTCGCGCTGTTGGGTGACGATCGACGTTCGACCGTCGGCCTGCCGCGTCTCTCGGCGCGTCAGCACCGTACGGACGCGGTCGCCCTCGTGGGCAAAGCGTCGCTCGACACGCCGCTCCACGCCATCGGGGGCGTAGGCGGTGCGCACCTCGCGGTCGATGCGATCGTCGCCGTCGAGATCCGTGGCCGCCTCGGTCTCGCGGCCCTGCTCATCGTAGGCAAAGCGGGTGACCACCGGCCGCGCGGCCTCGGCCCGGCTCCAGGCGCGGAGCGGACGACCGGCCTGATCCACGATGCGCAGCGCCACCACCGAGCCATCGGCGTCGCACTCGACCCGCGCCGATCGCTCCACCACCTCACCGCCCAGGTCCGCCGGGTGGCGGAAGCTGACCTCACCCCCCGGGCTGGCCGCGCACCGGCGGGCGGCCTCGACCTCGAGCGCGTCCGTGTCGTCCGCCGGCGGCGGCGGTGGGACCTCCCGCGCGGGCTCGAGGGCCGCCTTCGGACGCGGCGTGACCGGCGCGGCGTCCTTCGCCGACGCCGTGGCCACCGGAGCCGGCGGCGCGGAGCCTTGCTGGCCGAAGAGGAACCAGAAGGCGGCGGCGGCGACCGCGAGGGCCACCACGTAGGGGAGTGCCTTGGACATGGCGCGCATGGTTCCACAATCGGCGCGCCGTTTCACCCCTTCCCCGCCGGCCCGCCGGCGTGCACCCTGCCCACCATGAGCGCGACCCCGGGAGCAGGCGAAGGCGTGCGCCTCGCAGGCACGGACGAGATCGGCGTCGTGCGTCCGCGGCGGGGCCCGGCATGATCGCCGGGGCGATCCTCTGGCTGATGCTGGGCGCCACGCCACCGATCAGCCTCGGCGTCGAGGCGCCCGAGGCGCTCGGCTGCCCCACGATCGCGGATCTGCAGGATCGCGTCCGCGCCACCCTGGGGCAGGATCCCTTCGACGACGCGGCGTCGCGTCGCATGACCGTCGTCGTGAGCACCGAGGGCTCCGGCCTGCGCGCCGATCTGCGCCTGCGCGAGGGCGAGCGGCTGGTGGGTGAGCGGACGCTGCGAGCGCCCAGCCCCGCCTGTGACGATCTGTTCGCGGCGGTGGCGCTGAACCTGGTGCTCCTGGCCGAGCCGGCGCGCGCGCTGGAGCCCGCGCCGGCGCCCGAGCCCACGCGCGCTCCTCCGCCCCGCCCGCGGCCACCCGAACAGGCGCCCATCGGCCTCGAGACCTGGGCCGGCGTGGGCGCGTCGTTGGGCGTCAGCCCGGGCATCGCGCCGGTGATCACCGTGGGCGCCGGCTATGAGCGCCCCACCTGGAGCGTGGGGCTCGAGACGCGCTACGACCTGCCCCGGGACCGCGACTTCGGGGGTGGCGCGGTGCGCGCCGATCTGCTCGGCGGCGCGGCGCTCGGCTGCCTGAGGTGGCTGCGCTTCGGTGCCTGCGCGAGCGTCGCCGCGGGTGCCCAACGCACCGCGGGGGACGGCTTCGAGCAGGTGCGCCACACGCGAACCCCCTTCGTGGCGGCGGGCGTGCGCGGCACCGTCGCGTGGCAACTCGCGCCGGGCTGGCGCCTGCGGGTGTGGGGCGACGGGTGGGCGCCGCTCTCGCGCACCACCTTGCGGATCGACGGAGAGATCGCGTGGGAGAGCCCACCGGTGGCGGGCGATCTGGGGCTGAGCGTCGGGCGCGGGTTCTGATCGGGCCGGCGCAATCTGCCCACGCCGCTCGGGCCGCCGATCCCGTCGGGGCCCTCAGGCCGGCCGGTACCGCGCCGCGCGCCGCACGGTGCAGACCTGGGACCGGTCGTTGTCCCGACCGTCGTCCGGTTCGAAGTGGCCTCAGTCCTCCGCGACGCGCTGCCGACCGTGGTGCCCGAAGTGGAAGAAGAGGGCCGCGCCTTCGCCGGGGCTGCCCTTCCCCCACACCCGCCCACCGTGGCGGTGCACGACGCGCCGGACCGTGGCGAGCCCGATGCCGGCGGAGTCCGTATGGATGAGGCGGTCCTTGGTGCGAAACAAGCGGAACAGCCGGTCGACCTCGCCGAGATCGAAGCCGACGCCATTGTCGCGCACGCAGAAGACGCGCTCCCCGTCGACGGTGTGCGCCTCGACCTCGATGCACGCGGCG
Source organism: uncultured Myxococcales bacterium (assembly GCA_937896275.1). Classification (GTDB taxonomy): domain Bacteria; phylum Myxococcota_A; class Bradymonadia; order UBA7976; family UBA1532; genus JACKDN01. The sequence goes on along the minus strand of CALBMW010000379.1, from coordinate 2,241 downwards.
TTCACCGGGCGCGTGAACTTCCACGCGTTGTCCAACAGGTTCCACAAGACGATGCGCGCCAGCGCCGGATCGGCCTGGGCCCAGAGGTCGTCGCCGATGTGCACGACGGGGCGGTGGGATGGATCCTGACGCCGCAGCTCGGCCAGCATCTCGAAGGCCACCGCGCCCAGGTCAACCGCCTGACGCGCGGGCTCTCCGCCCGTGACGGTCGCCAGCGTCATCAGGTCGTCGAGCAGTCGGTACATCCGCTCGGCGTTGCCCCGCAGCCGCCCCAGGAAGGCACGCCCGCTGTCGTCGAGCTGGCCCGCGTAGTCCTCCTCGATGGCGCTGGCGAAGCCTTCGATGGATCGCAGCGGGCCCTTCAGGTCGTGGGCGACCGAGTAGGCAAAGGCCTCGAGCTCGTCGTTGAGGGCCTCGAGATCGGCCACGCGCTTGCTGAGCGCGACGTTCAACCGTTCGATCTCGTGACGCGCGCGATAGGCCTCGGTGACGTCACGGGCCACGCTCAGCACGGTCGCGACGCGGCCCTGCGCGTCGAACTCGGGGACGACACGAGCGGAGAAGCGGCGGAGGCCGGTGGGCGTGGGGAAGTCGAACTCCTTGCGGCCCTCGGTGCCGGTCTCGAAGACGTGCCGGTAGACCGTGCGCCACTGCTCGTAGAGCGCGCGCGGCATCCCCAGCTCCTCGTGGTCGCGGCCGATGAAGTCCTCGGGCGGCCGCCCGGTGGCCTCGAAGATCGCCGGGTTCACGTAGACGTGGCGGTAGTCGCGATCGAGCCGCGCGACCACGTCGGGCGAGTGCTCGACCAACGCGCGGAAGGCCTCGGTGCCGTCGTGAATTCGGCGGCGCGCCTCGACGAAGTCGCTGACGTCCTCGTGCAGCATCACGACGAAGCGCACGACACCCTCGGCGTCGCGCCCGGGATAGACGCTGCAGCGCACGTTGCGCACCGATGAGCCCAGCCCCTGCAGGCTCGGGGTCTCGTCGGGCAGGTAGCGGACGCTGGGCAGGGTCGCGGCTTGGCCGGCGTAGGCGCGCTGGATGAAGGGGAGCATCCCCAGCGCGGCGGCCTGGCGGTCGTCGAAGAGGCAGTACTCGGCCCGCAGGCGAGCCAAGCGGCCCTCGTCGGCCCCCCAGAGCTGTGCGAAGGCGCTGTTGGCGAAGACCGGGCGCCCCGTCAGGTCGAAGACGACCGTGCTGATCGGGGAGTGCGCGATCAGCGCGCGGCTTTCGGGGGGGAGTGCTTCGTCCATCACCATCATCACGCCAGCTCGATGGTCAATGTGACGCGTTTCGTGCGGACGGGCAACACGACGCCCTGAGGGGCGCCGGCTCGCCGGCCCTGCGCGCCATGCCCCGACCCGGATCGCCCGCCGCGGCGCCCGGCTTCGACGACGCGCCGACGTTTCGCGTGACGGAATGCCCGGGCGCCGGCCAATCTGCAGGTGATGTCCGCCGCGCAGGCCCCTCTCCGCCCCGAGCCGATGCTCGATCTACCCGACCTCTACCGGGCGCACTACCCGCACGTCTGGCGCACGCTGCGGCGCCTCGGCGTGCCGGCCCGGTTCGTCGAGGACGCGGCCCACGACGTCTTCGTGGTGGTGCACCGGCGGCTGGGCGACTTCGATCAGAGCCGCCCCGTGGGGCCCTGGCTCACCGGCATCGCGTACCGCGTCGCCTCGGATCACCGACGCAGCGCGCGACGCCACCCCGAGGACGTGGGCCAGGGCGCCGCCATCGCCCAGCGCGCCGATCGTCGCCCCGGTCCCGAGGCCTGCGCCCAGCAGCGCGAGCGCCAGCGGCTCGTGCTCGCGGCCTTGGAGACCATCGATCTCGACCAGCGGCTGGTGTTCATCATGCACGAGCTCGACGGCGTGTCCTGCCCCGCGATCGCGGCCGAGGTCGACGCTCCTCTCAACACCGTGTACTCGCGGCTGCGGCTGGCGCGGGCTCGGTTTCGCCAGGCCATCCTGCGCCTTCGACCGGAAGGAGGCCGCGCATGAGCGACGACTACGCCCCCTGGGACGATCCTCAGCTCGCCGAGCTTCTCGCCGCCGAGCGGGACGCGGCGCCGCCGCCCGACTCGGAGGATCGCGTCTATGGCAGGCTGGCGCTGAGCCTGGCGCTGCCGCTCGTGGTGCCCGCCACGATCGCGCTGACGAGCGAGGCGGTCGCTTCGGCCGGCGCCGGCGCAGCGGCCGCCGCGGGCCATGGGGCCGCGGCGACCGCGGGGATCGGGAC
>CALBMW010000378.1 GCA_937896275.1 uncultured Myxococcales bacterium | reverse complement strand
ATCGAGTCCACCCGTGACGGCTGGGCGATCGAGGGCGTCGCGCGCCTGAGCGGGGGCGCTGTCCGCGCCCATGACGATCACCGCGTGGCGATGGCCTTCACCGTCGCCGGCCTCGTCGCCGACGGCCCCGTGGAGGTCGACGACCCCGCCTGCGCGGCCGTCTCGTATCCCGGCTTCACCGAAGCCCTGCAGCGCCTCTGGAGTCGGCAGCCATGATCGTCGCCATCGATGGCCCCGCGGGCGCAGGCAAGAGCACCGTCACCGCGAGGCTCGCCGAGGCGCTGGGCTTCGTCCGCCTCGACACCGGCGCCCTCTACCGGACCGTGGCCCTCGCGGCGACCCGCGCAGGCCTCGAGCCCGACGACCCCTCCCTCGGCGGCTTCGTCGCGGGCCTCGACATCGTGGTCCGGCCCGACGGTATTCTGCTGGGCGGCGAGGACGTCTCGCTGGCCATCCGCACGCCCGAGATGAGCGTCGCCTCGAGCCGCTTCGCCGCCGTCCCCTGCGTCCGCGCCGGCCTGCTGGACCTGCAGCGCGGCTTGGGGCGCGCGCGCGACTCGGTGCTCGACGGCCGCGACATCGGGACGGTGGTCTTCCCCGACGCCGAGGCGAAGATCTTCCTGACGGCGAGCGTACGCGCCCGTGCCCAGCGCCGCCTCGACGAGCTGCAGGGCCGAGGGGTGGACGCCGATCTCGCGACGGTCATGGCCGAGATCGAGGCCCGTGATCGCGCCGACAGCGAGCGCGCGGTGGCTCCGCTGAGGAAGGCCGACGACGCCGTCGAGATCGACACCACCTGCCTGGACTTCGACGCGGTGGTCGAGGCCTGCCGGCGCGTGGTGGAGGCGGCGCGCGCGACGCGAGGGTGACGCCCGAAGGCGCCGGCCCCGGTGCTTCGGACCGGGCAGCGCACCGACGTGAAAATGAAAAGCCCGCTCACCAGGGGCGAACGGGCTTTTCTGTCCTATCGGGAGGCGCCGACCGGATTTGAACCGGTGAATGGAGGTTTTGCAGACCTCTGCCTTACCGCTTGGCCACGGCGCCAAAACCGCGTTGGAGCGGCGTTTTAACCGAGTCGTCCGAGGGCTGTCAAGTCGGAAGCCGACCGCGCACCGCGATCGAGAGGACGATCGGCGTTCGGGAGAACAATCAAAAGAAGCGGTCGATGAACTCGGGCAGTCGCTGCACATCCATTGACTTGCAGAAGTAGCCGTTGGCGTCCTTCGAGTGGCAGATCTTCTCGAGCTCGTCCGCCTCGAGGTCGCTGTAGAGCACGACGATCAGATCCTCGTGATCCTGGGAGTTGCGGATCGTCTCGAGCAGATCGTCCGACGCGAGCCGCGGCATGGCGATGTCGATCAGCAAGACGTCGGGCATCTCGTAGTCCAGCTTCGCAACGCAGCCGTGGGGTGCGGACATCTTCACGACGTCGTACCCGTGCTTCGTCAGCAGCTCTTCGGCGATCATGAGACTGATGATGTTGTCATCGAGAATCATGACCTTGCGTTTCTCGCCGGACATAGGGGCGATTATTCTCCCGACCGCTCGCAAGTCAATCTTTGGGGGTCAGGTCGGCTGGTTGCCGAGGGCGGGCGCCTCGATTATGGTCCGTCCGCCAACGGAGACCCCGCGTGAACGACCGAGGCTACTACGACCTGCACCTGCACGTCCTGCCCGGCGTGGACGATGGCGCACGAACGGTCGAAGCCGGCGTCGAAATGTTACGCGGCCTGCACGATCTGGGCTATCGGCACTTCGTGGCGACGCCCCACTGCGACGACCAGCGGTGGCCCAACGACCAGGCCACGCTGGTGGAGGCGCACCGACGCCTGCTCGAGGCGATCGACGGCTGCGGGCTCGAGGTCGAGGTGCTGCTCGGCGCCGAGTACACCTACGGACCCCGCTTCCACGCGCACGTCACCGAGAAGCGGGCGATGACGCTGGCGAGCAGCCGCTATCTTCTGGTCGAGCTGCCCGAGGCCTTCATGCCGGCCACCATGCCCCAGACGCTCTTCGACGTGGGCGGGCACGGCTACTACCCCGTGCTGGCCCACCCCGAGCGCTGCAAGCCCTTTCACGACGACGTGTCGCGCCTGGCCGACCTGGCCAACGGGCGCGCGTTGGTGCAGGTGAGCTTCCGGTCTTTGGCGGGCACCTTCGGCCGCACGATCAAGAAGACGGCCTGGCGCCTCGTCACCGACGAGATCGCCGACCTGGTCGCGACCGACTGTCACGACCCCCGCGAGCTGCGCAAGGTCGTGCGCCCCGTCCTCCTTGCGCTGCAGTCTCGCCTCGACCCCGACCACCTCGATCGCCTCATGCATCGCTTCCCAGCCCGGATGATCCACCCGCCCACGGCCTGAACACATGCACCACCTGCTGCTCAAGTACCTGATCTCGTTCGGCATCGGCGCCGCGATGATCTGGCTGGCCTTCCGGGGCGAGGACTTCACCGGCTTCGGTGACCGGCTCCGGGCGGTCAATTTGACGCCGCTCCTCGGCTACGCCGTGCTCTTCGCCGCCGCGCACGTCCTGCGCATCGTGCGCTGGGGCGTCCTGGTGCGTGCCCTGGGGCCCATCAAGTGGGGCGACATCTTCACCGCGGGCTGCGTGGGCTACATGTGCATCAGCGTCTTCCCGCTGCGCCTGGGCGAGTTCGTCCGCCCTTACCTGGTCCGGGGGCGCGGCGGCGTCACGGCCTCGGGCGCGTTGGCCACGGTGGTCGTCGAGCGCGTCATCGACGGCCTGCTCTTCGTCGGGCTGTTCTTTGCCTTCCTGTCCATCCTGCCGCCCTCCGGGAACCCGGCCGTCGACGCGGTCAAGATCACGGCGTTCGTCGCGGGCGCGGTCTTCCTGACCGCGCTCGTGGTGCTGATCGCCGCCTACACGCGCCGGGCCTGGACGGTGAGCCTGCTCAGCCGCATCGGCGAGCGCGTGCTGCCGAGCCTGACCCACAAGCTGCTGGCGTTGCTCGAGGCCTTCCTCGACGGCCTGAAGGTGCTCCCGGACAAGCGGCGCATCGCGTGGTTCTTCGGCATGACCCTCGTCTACTGGGTCGGCCTGGGCATCGGCATGCGGTGGATGGCCCTCGCCACGCAGATCCCCGACCTGTCCTACCCGGGCGGCTTCGCGCTGCTCGCGGTGCTGACGGTCGGGATCATGGTGCCCGCGGGCCCCGGCTTCACCGGCACCTTCGAGTTGGCGCTCAAGGGCGGCTTCGCGCTCCTCGTGTTGGCCCCCGAGAGCCTGGAGAACGTGGCCCTTTACACGATCATGCTCCACGTCGTGCAGCTCGGCGTGCAGGTGGGCGCGGGCGCGCTGGTGCTCGCCAGCGGTCGGGTCTCGCTCGGGCAGGTCGTGGCGGCGGGTGACGAGGCGGCCGTCTGACCCCCGGGGGCCCAGATCGGCACGGGAGCTGGGGCGGGGATGCAGATTCCTGCGCTGTTTGGCGAGGGCGCGACCTGCGAAGGTCTGCCTACCTCGCCGACGCGGGGGCGGGCGTTGCGCCAAGCCGCCCCCAGAGCCGTCGTGGTTGCATTGACGCCCGGTCCTGTCCGGGTTTAACGTGGCGCATCTTGTAGGTCGAGCATGCGAAGGAACCGCGCGATGCAAATGAAGGCCACCCCTCGACTCCGCCCGATGGGGACGAGGTTCGCCGCCGTGCTGGCCACCGTCGCCGGTCTGGTCGCCTGCAACGACCACCCCGTCCAGCCGCTCGACAGCGTGGTCACCGCGGTCAACCGTCAGGAGAACCGCCTGCCGGCCAAGACCAAGCTCGACTTCCTGTTCCTCGTCGACAACTCCGGGTCGATGTGTGAGGAGCAGCGGAACCTCACCGCCAACTTCCAGGCCTTCTCCGAGTTCCTCTTCGACGAGCTCGGCGCGGCGGCGGACTACCGCATCGCGGTGACCACCACCGACCTGCACCCCGACGATGGCGAGAAGGGGCGCTTCGTGGCCGAGCCAGCGCCGGCCGTGCCCTCGCTCAACTGCCAGGACCAGGCCACCGGCGAGGCGCTCGCGCCCGACACCGCCGACTGCCAGGAGCTGCTCGACAACGGTGACCTGCCGGTGGTGATCCAGTCCGGCCCCGACGGCAACATCGGACGCAACTGCGCCAACGCCGCAGACCCCCAGGCCTGTGCGCGCGACGACCTGGAGCGCAAGTTCCGCTGCCTCGCGACGCTCGGCACCCAGGGCGACGGGTTCGAGAAGGGCCTCGAGGCGTTGCGCCTCTCGCTCTCGTGCGATGGACCCAACCGGGCGCTGTTCGAGCAGTGCTGCGACGGTGGCCGCTACAACCCCGCCTGCGTGATCCCCGAGGGCAACCAGGAGCCGACCTTCCTGCGGCCGGACGCCATCTTGGTGGTGGTCATCGTCTCCGACGAGGACGACTGCTCCGATCCGGCCTCGAACCCGGCGGCGAGCAAGCGTGCCATCTGCAAGTACGGCGCGGTCGACAGCGACGGCGACGGGGTGCCCGACGGCTATCGTGACCAGGAGATCTGCGGTAACCGCAGCGCTCAGGAGTGCTACAGCGCGGAGTGCGGCAACCTCGATCCCGAGACCTGTCGAATGCAGCGCTGCGTCATCAGCCGCAGCCAGAACAGCAACTGCGAGTGGTTCCGCAGCGATCTCACGCCGGTGCAGGACTACTACCGCTTCCTGACCAGCCTCAAGGCGCAGCCGCTCGAGCAGATCCTCTTCGCGGCGATCGTCGGCAAGCGCGCCTTCACCGAGCAGGGCTTCGAGGTCACCTACAACCAGGGCTTGCCGGGCGACGTGGATCCGACCTGCGAGGGGCTGCGCTTCGACCCGAACCAGCCCGTGCCCGACCGCTGCTGTCCGCAGGGGCGCTGCCTGGGCACCATCCAGTCCTCGTGCCGCTCGGGCAACGGCGACGCCTTCGCCGGCCGTCGCTACCTGCAGCTCGCCGAGGCCTTCGAGGACTCGCGCGAGGGCAGCGGCATCGGCTGTCCGGCCGACGCCGACCAGTCGAACGAGGACGTGTGCGTCAACATCTGCGTGAACAACTTCCAGCGCCCCCTCCAGAAGATCAAGGAGCAGGTGGCCAAGCTCATCGCCAACTACTGCCTCGACAAGCCGCCTGCCTGCGTCGTGCCCGCGGGCGCCGGGGGCGCGTCCCACCGATGCGAGACGGCGGCCGAGCGCAACGACGCGGCCAACTACAACATCAGGGTGCGGCAGCAGTGTCTTCGCACCATCGATCAGGGCGGCCTCTGCCAGGACATCGAGGCGGCCCAGTACCTTGCCCGCACCGAGTGGAACCTCGTGTTGAATCAGGCGAGCTGTGCCGGCGGCGCCGCGATTCAGCTCGCCAGCCCGCCCCCGGCTGGGGCGGAGGTGTTCGTCGAGTTCCTCGTCGAGCTGAGCCGTGGCCAGGGCGCTGGCCCGGTCGTCGACGCCAGCGTGGGTGGCGGCGACGCGCCCGCCGGTGACGCCGCCGTCGGCCCCTGAGCTGACCTGGTAGTGAGCTGACCTGGTAATGAGCTGACCTGGTAATGAGCTGACCGTCCCGCCCGGGACGAGCAGGGCCGACGGGCCCGCGATGGGCCCCGATGCACCCCGACCACACCGACGTCATCCTCGAAGAGCTCGCGCGCTTGCGCGAAGAGGTGGTCAACACCCGCAACGTCAGCATCAAGACCGACAACCTGATCAAGAACCTCAGCTCCGAGGTCAAGGAGATCACCCAGAAGCAGCGGCAGCTCGAGCGGAAGTCGTTCTTCAACTCGGCCGTCGCCTACATCCTGTTCACGGTCCTGATCTTCACCGGCCTCTACCTGACGTTCGACGCGCGCCTCGAGAAGCATCAGGCGGATCAGGCGCTCTTCGAGAAGAAAGAGGCCGCCTACAAGAACGAGATCACGCAGATCAAGAGTGACCTGGGGCGCTGGCAGCAGATCGAGCGTGAGCTGCTCGAGTTCGAGCGCCTCGTGCGTGACGGCAAGAAGGAGCAGGCGGTCGCCAAGTTCAGCTCGCTGCGCAGGGTGCGCTTCTCCGGGCTGCTCGAGGATCTGATCGTGCGCTTCAAGGCCGAGGTGGCGCAGGAGAAGTTCGAGGCCGGCCTCGAGCTGTACGAGCAGGGCGCCTTCAGCAAGGCCGACGAGGCCTTCATCAAGTCGCTCGAGTACAACGCCGAGCCCGAGTACGTCGGCAACTTGCTCTACCACCAGGGCATGGCGGCGCTGCACATCAAGGACTACCCGCGGGCGGCCGAGCTGCTGCGGCAGTCGCTCAGCCACAAGCACGCCCGGCAAGTGCTCGCGGACGCCCGCTATCACCTGGCCTTCGCGCACGACCGCATGGGCGAGAAGCGCACGGCGCGCGACCTCTACTTCCGCTTCTATGAGCGGCACGCCCAACACCCGCTCGCCAAGGTGGCGCGGCAGCGATACAAGCAGCTGCGCGGCGGCCAGTGAGACGCGGGCGTCACCGCCGCATCACCCCGACCCCATCACCCAGACCGCGACCGCCACGCAGCGACCGCGATGCAGCGACCGCCGGCTACTCGGTCTCCTCGTGGGCTCGCAGCCGCTCGAGCGGGCGACGCCCCACTTCGACGAAGCCTCGCACCGCCGTCGTGTAGGCCAGATGCACACGCTCGATGTCGTCCGCCGTGCGCCGCAGCGGCTCCATCGCCGGCTGCTTCAGCCGACAGGCAGTGCGCACCGTGGCCAGGCGCTCGCGCCAGCCTGAAGACCAGACGCGCCAATCGTCCTCGGCCTCGGCCCTGGGCCCGTCGGGCCCCGCCAGCGTCCCGCCGGCCTGCGCGCGGAGCTCGGCGTATAGGTCCGTCAGGCGCGCGCGGCAGGCGCGGCCGTCGGGGCTGTCGGGGGTCACGTCCTCGGCCACCAGTGCCACCGCGACGCTCGCGCGCATCAAGCCGCCCGCCGTCACGGACCACGCGACCGACGCGCCGACGGTCACGCAGAGGGCCATGTATCCGCCGGTGAAGATGCGGCGAAACAGGCGCGGGGCCTCCACCTCAGTCGACCAGTCGCAGGTGTGGCCGTCCCTGCGGAGGCGAGGCGGGTTCGTCCCCGGACTTGGGCGCCTTCGCTGCGGACGGCGTGGCCTCCGTTGACGTCTCCAAGATCGAGGGGGCGTCGTCGGGGAGGGCCTCCGCCTGGGCGGCGGCACGGCGGAGCACGTCGCGGAAGGGCACCGGCGCGTCCTCTGGGAAGACCACCACGGTGCCCGTCGCGTGGGACTGCAGCAGGTAGATGGCGTCGTAGGGCAGGACACACAGGTGCCGATCGCCGCCGAAGGACAGGCTGGCCTGCACGGCGAAGGGCCCCACCTCGAAGACCGGGGCGCGGAAGCGGTAGCTCAGGTTGAGCGCCAGCCCTGGCGTGCCACGCAGGTGCTCGGGCACGTCGACGCCCTCGTGGGTTGCGTCGATCCGGACCAGCACCATGCCGTCGTCCAAGAGCGAGAGCAGCCGCGCGCGCTTCTGGCGCTCGGTCGGGGTGGGGAAGCGAGTTTGCATGAACATCTCGTGGCTTCGACCTTGGAAGGCTGTAGCACAGCCAGCGATTCGGAACCAGCGGCCGGGCGCTCGAGAGCGTGGCGTCCTCCCGTGCCGACCGCCGCACCGTGAAGCGCTCCCGCGACCCGACCGCCACCCGCAGAGCCCGTCTGCGGCGGCGCGCGCCCCGTCGATGGACCACGGCGCCGGTCCGTCCGATGACGCGCCCGTCTGACACTGGCCCCCGCCCGCGGATCGTGCTACCAGCAGAGGTCGACTCTGTCCGCGAGGCCGCGCAACGCCCCATGCTCCGTCCCGTTCGTTTCGCGTTCGTGCTGGCCTCCAGAAGGTTCGCGCTGGCCTTCACGAGGTTCGCGCTGGCCTTCATGGGCTTCGCGCTGGCCTTCATGGGCTTCGCGCACGCACAGCCTTCGGGCTCGAGCGAGGCCGTCGATCCTTCAGTGACGCTGAGCACCACGGCCCGCGGTTACGACCAACTCGTGCAGGCGTGGCGCCTTCGACGTGTCGCCCTCGAGGACAAGGACGACGAGCGGGCCGACGAGCTCGCCGAGCGGGTGTTGCGCCTGCAGGGCCAGACCGGCATCCGTCGCCTCGACGCCTTCGCGGTCGCTCTGCTGCGCGAGGCCCGCGTCGCCGCCGAGGCCGAGGATTGGGACCGCGTCGAGCGGTGCCTCGCCGAGGCGGAGCGACTGTCTCCCGGTCTCCCCGAGGTGTGGGAGGTCCGGGGGGCCCTCGCCCTCGCGCGGCAGCCCATCGCGTTGCACCGCTGGTTGGACGGCCGCATCCGCGCGCTGCGTGCGCGCCTGTCGGACTTTCAGCGCCGCACCTTGCTCGCGAGCGATGTCCTGCTGACGGTGCTGCTGGTGATGTCCGTGCTCGGCGTGCTGACCGCGCTGGGCCAGCTGGGGCGCTATGGGTTGAACATCTACCAGGATCTGGCCCAGGCCTTTCCGTCGGTGATGCGCTTCGTGCTGATCGCCGCGGCGACCCTGCTGTTGCTGGTGCCGCTGCTCTTCGGCTTCGGGCCGGTCCTGTTCTTCTTCCCGCTGGTGATGCTGCTGTGGCCCTATCAGCAGCGCAACGAGCGCGTGCTCAGCGTCGTCTTCACGCTCCTGCTGGGCGTCGCGCCCTGGGCCCTGCGCGTGGGCGACCGGCTGACCGAGGCCGGCACCGGCATCGCCGAGGTGCTGCACTCGCTGTCGGTGAACGCCGCGGACGCGCGGGCGCTCGACGCCGCCGGCGCCTGGCTCGTTGCTCACCCCGACGATTGGCAAGTGCAGGCGGTCGCCGGCCTCACAGAGAAGCGGCTGGGGCGACTCGACGCCGCGCTCCCGCTGCTCGAGAAGGCGGCCGCGGCGGCGCCGACCGGGGGCGAGGCGGGCACGGTGCAGAACAACCTGGGCAACGCGTGGTTCGCGTCCGGGCGCCCGAAAGCCGCCGAGGCCGCGTACCGGGCGGCGATTCGGCAGACGCCCGGCGAGCCCGCGCCCTACTTCAACCTGCACCGCCTCTACCAGCGCACGGGACGCCCTCAACAGGCGGCCGAGCCGCTGCAGAGCGCGTCGAAGCTCGATCCGCGGCGCGTCGCCGCCTGGACCGAAGATGACGACCCCAGCGCGAACCGTTTCGTCGTCGACATGGATCTGCCGGCGAGCTCGCTCACGCGCCGCACCGTGACCGATCTGCTCGCGCCCACCGATCTCGCCACGCGGGGCTGGCTCACGCTGGCCGGACCCGTGCCCGAGATGGCCGCGCCGGTGGGCGCGGTGGTGACGCTGCTCGTGTGCCTGACGCTCGCGTTGATGCGCAAGAGGCTCCGCCTCACCTGGCCCTGCGGACGCTGCGGGCGCCCGGCGCCGGTGGATCTGGTCGCGGGTCCTCCCGAGCGCCCGTTATGCGGGCAGTGCGAGAACCTCTTCGTCAAGAACGTGCCCGTCGACCGACGCGTGCGCTTCGAGAAGGAGGAGGCCATCGCGCGCTACGCCAGCCTGCGCCGTTGGGCCACGCGGGTCGCGGGGGTGGCCATGCCGGGCCTGGTGGGGCTCGTTCGCGGCGAGCCCCTCCGAGGTGCGCTGTGGGCGGCCTTGACGCTCGTGGTGGGGCTGCGACTCCTCCTGCCCGAGGGGCTCCTGATCGATCCCGTGCGGTTGCCCGACGGTGGAACGGCGGTGGGCACCTGGCTCACGGCCGCGCTGCTGCTGGCGCTGTGGGTGTACGCGGCCGTGCGCGCGTTCCGCTGGCCCGAGGCGCACGGCTGATGGCGCTGCAGGGTTCGCTCTCCGACTTCGGAATCGCCGAGATCCTGCAGCTCATCGGCAGCCAGCAGAAGACGGGCATCCTGCACGTGATCGGCGCGGACGACGCCGACGAGGTGCACATCTTCTTCGCGTCGGGACGCATCATCCGTTGCGACGTCGCCCGGCGCGACAAGCGCGACAGCCTGGGCGCGGCGCTGCTCGCGGCCGAGGTGATCGACCGTGACCAGCTCACCGCGGCGCAGAAGGAGCAAAAGAGCACCCTCAAGCGGGTGGGGGATCTGCTCGTCGAGCATGGGGCGCTGACCGCCGACGTTCTGCAGGACTTCTCCGACCTGCAGACGCGCGAGACGCTCTATCGCCTCTTCGAGTGGAAGACCGGCTCCTACGCCTTCGAAGGGAAGCCGCCCAACTTCGCCCGCCCCGTCGGCACGCCGATCTCGTCCGAGACCGTGCTGATGGAGGGCTTCCGCATGCTGGACGAGTGGCCCCTCGTCCGCGCCCGTATCAGCAACTACGGCCTCGTGTTTCGGATCGTGCGCAGCCTGGGCGACGTCGAGACCGAGGCGGACGCGCTCGAGCGCATCCTCGACGATGCCTTCAGCGAGTTCGTCGAGCCCGCGCCGGACGTGTCACGACCCAAAGGGGCGACGGGCACGCCGAGCAACCTGGGCCGCCAGGAGCGGCGGGTCCTGCAGCTCATCGACGGCAAGCGCACCGTGGCGCAGATCATCGACCGCAGCCGCCTGGGCGAGTTCGAGACCTGCAAGGCGCTGGTCACCCTGCAGAACGAGGGCTACATCGAGGCGGCGCGGCTGAAGAAGCCGCAGGAGCAGCCGGGTCGGACGCGAGGCATCGATTGGCGCGCGGTCGCGTCGCGGAGCGCCGTCAACGTGGCAGCCCTGGGGGCCATCGTCGCGGCGGTCTTGTTCATGCCGCGGTCGCGGATCGAGATTCACCGCAACACGCAGCAGGTCGCCTTCGAGGCCGTCGAACGCCTGCGCACCAACCGTATCGTCGCCGTGGCGCAGGCCCTCGAGGTGTACCGCGTCGAGATGGGTAGCTACCCGGATTCGTTGGAGAAGCTCGTCGCGCAGGGCTTCGTCGAGGGCTTCGTCCTGCTGCCTCCGGGGGGCGATCCGATTGAGTACCTCACCATTGGGGACGACTTCGATCTGAGATGAATGACGAGACCAAGGCCGAACAGGCAATCGAGGTTCCCGAGGGCCGCCTGGTGCTGGCGCCCCTTTGGGGACCACAAGACGCTCACCGTCGGCTGCTGGAGCGCAGGCTCGACGTCAGGCTGGGGGCGCGAGGCAACCAGATCACGCTCACCGGGCGCCCCGAGCGCGTCACCTTCGCGCGCCGCGTGATCGACGAACTGCTGACCCTGGTCCGCAAGGGCAGCCCGCTCTTCCTGCAAGAGATCGAGCAGATGGTCGACCTGCTCGAGGGCGACCTGGCGGTGCGGCTGGCGGATCTACGCGCTCACGCGGTCGTCACGACCTACGACCGGCGCGTGGTCGCGCCCAAGACGCCCAACCAGCGACGGTACGTTCAGGCGCTCGAGGAGAACGACCTGGTGTTCGCGGTCGGTCCGGCCGGCACCGGCAAGACGTACCTGGCGATGGCCGCCGCGGTGGCCGCCCTGGGGCGTCACGAGGTGCAGCGGATCATCTTGACGCGCCCCGCGGTCGAGGCGGGTGAGCGCCTGGGCTTTCTGCCCGGCACGCTGGTCGACAAGGTCAACCCCTACCTGCGGCCGCTCTATGACGCGCTCTTCGACCTGATGGGCATCGAGCACGCCAGCCGGATGATCG
>CALBMW010000377.1 GCA_937896275.1 uncultured Myxococcales bacterium | reverse complement strand
TGAGACCACTGCGCTGAGACCACTGCGCTGAGACCACTGCGCTGAGACCACTGCGCTGAGACCACTGCGGCGCCGGGTCAGTCAGTCCCGCTGCGTGGGCGGCCAAGCGCATGGGACATCGCGGAGCGGTGCGGACGGTCGCGCCGGGGAGGGACGCGGCCGCCGCACCACCCGCCGCGCCGAGGCTCTGCGGTCAGTAGGTGACCAGCACACGGAACCTGGGCACGGTCGGGCCTGCGTGAGGTGCCGGGGAGAGACCACCCATCGCAGGCGTCAACACTTTGGGCCGACGTCAACACTGCGGGCTCACCGATGAGCCCCAAAGCCCCCTGGAACGGCGTCGGCCCACTCGACTCCGGGGGGAGGCCGAGCGAGCCTTCTCCATCGAGAGAACGGTGCGGGCGGCACCGTGGGGAGACCCTCGATGAAGCTTCCAGGGGGCATTGCGACTCATCCGCTCTTGCCCCGCCTCGTCTGCCCATTCAGTGTCCGGGCGCCGCAGGCTTCTTACGTGCCAACCTGAGAAAGAGTGAAAATAGTTCGCCACCGGTCAGCCTTTTCCAAGACCGCGCCCCATGGCGCCGAACCGCGGCCTCGGCTACGCTGCCGCCGTCCAGGTCAAAGGGGAGACGCTGCCCGATGAGCGACGCACGGTGAGGGCGCCGTCCCACTCAACGCCTCACGCCTTCGACGCGCTGCACGAGGCCGTCGCCGCCTTCGCCGAGGCGCGAGACTGGCGGCAGTTTCACACGCCCCGCAACTTGGCCACGTGCCTCGCGGTCGAGGCCTCGGAGCTGCTCGAGCTGTTCATGTGGACCCGCGACGGCGAGGGTCCGCACCCGCCCGGCGCCGGCCCACCCGACGCCCGCGCCGTCGAGGACGAGGTCGCCGACGTCTTGATCAGCCTGCTCAACTTCTGCGCCGTCAGCGGCGTGAATCCTCTCGCCGCGGCGCGCCGTAAGCTCGCCGCGCTCGAGCACAAGTACCCTGTGGCGCTCGCGCGCGGATCGGCCATCAAGGATCCCACGCGCGCCGATTAGGCGACTCCTGCGCAGGGACGGGTCGCCGCGCGATGGGCCCCGCCCGTGCAACGGCCTCGGCGCACTTGCTGAATTTGATACGCGCGCGCCCGTCGGCCGGCGCGCTTCACGGGGGTCAATCGATGCGTAGCCCGTCTCTCGTTCCCGGCCTCCTGGCCGCATGTTGTCTGACCTCTGGCTGTGAGCTCCTGGGCGGGGCCAACTCCGACGTCGCCGGCGGGCTCACGCCGCAGCCCCCCACCGCGGCGCTCATGGAGGTCGCGCTCACGGAGAGGCCCAGCTACACGAAGCTCGGCGCCTACTTCTGCGACGACCTGGTCGGCGGCTTCGCGTGCGGCCTCGTCTTCGACTCGATCCCCCGCAAGGCCGACCTCCGCTTCAGCTTCGAGACCGTCTTCGACCTGGGCAACCCGAACGGCTTCCCGGTCCCCCTCGTCGAGATCCTGTTGGCCCTCGACGTCTTCCGCGGTGAGGCGCAGGCCTCGTTGGCCACCGTCTGCGTCAGCTTCTGCGATCCCGAGGCGGAGGACTGCGAGAAGCCGGCCGAGCCCTGCGTGGCAGACGGCGAAGGCGTGCGCGACATCCGCGACTTCAGCCCGACCATCGACGACCTCATCAACCTCGCCAGCGCGGCGGTGACCGGCGAGCTCTTCGACAACCTGAGCTTCCGCTACATCCCCGCGCGCGAGGCCACGGCCTGTCGCCCGGGCGCCGGCGACTGCGTCGAGCGGGACGGCCAGCTCTGCTGTGGTGATGATTGCGAGGCCCTGGGCACCGGCTGCCAGATGGGCACCAACGACGCCGGCGACACGTGTCAGGTGTGCCCGGGCCACCTCGAGGCCCGCATTCGCTTCGAGCTGGGGATCGACGCGATGCTGGGGCTGCTCGAGCAGATCTTCTCGGACTCCCTCGACGACCTCGCCGCGGGCCGCGACATCGCCTTCGACATCCCCTACTCGGCCGAGGGCTCGCTGTACTTCGATGTGCCGTCTCTCGGCCGCTTCGGCCTGAACTTCGGCCCCTTCGAGGGCACCTGGTCGCTGGACTGAGCTCGACCCGCCCCCCATACTGAGCGGCCCCCGTCCGGCGAGGCCGCCTCCGTGCCCCCAACCTCATCCAGCCTGACCGAGGGCGGTGTCCTCCGGCCGCTGCTCCGCCTCGCGTTGCCCTTCGCGCTCGCCAACATCCTGAGCCAGGTGAACCTGGTGATCGACCGCCTTTGGGTCGGCCGCGTGGGCACCGAGGCGCTCGCCGCGCTGGGCATCGCGCACGCGGCGCTGATGGTGATGATGACGCTGAGCATGGGCATGGCCGTCGGCACGCTCGCCGGCGTCGCGCGCGCCACAGGCCGTCGCCGGCCCGAGGACGCGGCGCGTGTCCTGGGTCAGGGTCTCCTCATCTCGCTCGGTACGGGGAGCGCGCTGGCCGCCCTCGCGCTGTTCCTGCCGCGCTGGGTCATGCACTTCATGGGCGCCGAGGCCTCGGTCTCGGGACCGGCGGAGTCCTACCTCACCGTCTGCCTCGTCGGACAGCTGGTCACCGCGCCCGCCATGGTGGTCACCTTCGCGCTCCAGGGGGCCGGCGAGGCCCGCGCCGCCCTGACGGTGGCGGCCGTGTCACCCCTGGTCAACACCGTGCTCGACCCGATCTTCATCTTCTCGCTGGGCCTCGGCCTCGCCGGCGCGGCGTGGGCGACGGTGATCGCGACGGCCGTGGCCCTGGTGGTGGGCCTCGTGGTGCTCGCGCGCGGGGATCTCGCCCTGCCCATGCTCCGACGCGGCTTCATCCCCCACGGTCCGACCTCGGCCGCGATCCTGCGCATCGGCGTGCCCGGCACGCTCGAGCATACGGTGCGTACCGTGGCCAGCTTCTCGCTCGTCAAGCTGTTGGCCGCATTTGGCGCGACGGTCCTGTCGGCCTACACGAGCGTGATGGTGCTGGTGATGACGCTGATCCTGCCTGGCATCGCGCTGGGCCAGGCCACGGCCAGCCTGGTCGGCCAGAACCTCGGGGCGGGCAAGCCGCACCGTGCCTGGCGCACCGCCTGGATCAGCGCGGGCCTCTACGCCGCCTTCATGGCCGCGCTGGGGCTGGCGATGGTGTGGATCGGGGGTCCGCTGGTGGGCGCCTTCGACAGCAACCCCGAGGTGATCGCCGAGGGCGCACGGCTGGTCCGCATCCTGGCCCCCTGCCTGCCCTTCATCGCGCTCGCGCTGGTGCTCAGCAAGGCCTTCGCGGGCGCCGGCCAGACGCTGCCGGCCATGATGACCGCGGTGACGGCGCACCTGGTGTTTCAGATCCCCGCGGTCTACCTGCTGGGACGCGCCTACGGTCCGACGGGCGCCTATTGGGGCATGGCCAGCGCCTTCACGCTGCACGGGATCCTGTCGGCGGCCCTCTATGTGAAGCGCTTCCGACCCGAGCCCGAGCCTGCGGCCGTCACCGAGGGCTGAGGGCCGTCGGCGAATGGGCCGCGAGCCCAGCGCGCGCGGGGGCGCACCTCCGATTCTTTCAGCGCAAAAGCGGCCTCCGCCGAGCGTCTGCGATGAGAGGCGCCCGCGGCGCACGGAGGCACCATGACGACCCTCGCGCTCGGCGCGACGCACGGCGCGGGGAGGCGCCGACGGTACGTCCCCGCCGCGGCCATCGTGATGGTCGGGGGGGTCGTCGTCGCGCTCCGCCTCGGCAGCCCGCCGCCGCCACCGCCACCCGGCCCGCGCGCCGATCTCTACGTGATGATCGAGCAGGGCCCCGCCAGCCCGCTCGAAGCCCTGGCCCATGACGAGGTCTACCGGGGCGACCGGCTGCACGTGTCGGTGACCGGCGATCCCGACACCTACCTGACGCTGTTCTACTTCGACGCCCTTGGCCGCCTGCAGGTCGCGCAGCAGCTCCGCAGCCAGGGCCTGCCCGAGCTCAGCACCGGCTGGACGGCCATCTTCGAGGTCGACGAGGCCGCGGGGCAGGAGCAGGTCGTCGCCCTCGTGACGCGTCGCCCGGTCGGCGCCCTGCATCCCCTGACGGTCGCCGCCAACCGGTCGACGTCCGACCGGACCGCCCGCCTCGCCGCCTTCGACCGGGCCGCGCGCGCGGCGCTGCCCGAGGGCTCGTTCAGCGTGCGGCCCAGCGCCGTGTTCAGGCACCGATGAGTCGCCGCCCGCCGCTCACCGGACGGCTGCTCACCGGACTGCTGCTGGCCGGGCTGGTGGTCGCGCTGACCTCGCCGGCCCGCGCGCAGGACTACGCCGCCGGGCGCGATGCCTACGACGCCGCGCGCTTCGCCGAGGCGGCGAGGCGATGGGGGCAGGCCATCGCAAAGAGGTCGCCCAGCATGGGCGCCGCCGAACTCGAGGCGTGGATCGGGCAGGCCTGGTACCGGCAGGGCGACCTCGACGCCGCCGAGCTCTGGTTGCTCCGCGGGCGCGACCACGGGGACGCCCGCGTCAAGGACGTCGCCCTGCGACGCCTGGGACGCATCGCGCAGCAGCGCGGCCGGCTCGAGACCGCCGCGCGAGACTTCGGCGCGGCGCTCGAGGGTCAACGGGCGCGCGGCGAGCTGGACGAGGTCCTCGTGACCCGCGCCTACCTCGCCAACGTCGAGTACGGCCGCGCTCGATTCCACGCCGCTTGGGAGGCCTACGAGGCGCTGCTCGACGAGGCGCGGGCGCGCGGGGACGAACACCGCGAGGCCGTCGCCCTGGTGGGTCTGGGCCTGGTCTGCGCCCGGATCTGGCAGACGGACCTCGCCGACAGCTACCTGCGCCAGGCGGTCGACCTGCAAGGGCGGCTGGGCCTGGGCGGCGACGTGACCCGCGCAGAGATCGAGCGGGCCATGATCGCGGTCCTCGACCACCGCTTCGACGACGCCGAGGAGCGGCTGGCCGCGGCCGAGGCGTCGCGCGGGGACTCCGAGGTGGACGCCCGCCGCATCGGCGTCGTGCGGGTGAAGCTCGCGATGGCGCGCCAGGATCCGCAGGAGGCGGCGCGCCACCTCGAGGCCCTCGTCGCGGCGCAGGCGCGCCTCTTCGTTCCAATGGCGGCGATCGAGATCGCCCTCGCGTCGGCGCGTCGGGCGCTGGCGATCGGCGCGCCGGCGCGCGCGCTGGAGCACTTGGCTGGCCTGACCGATCGGGACATGACCGCGCAGCAGCGGGACTACCACCTGCTGCTGCGCGCCCAGGCGCTGCATGGCGTCGGCGACGACGACGCCGCCATCGACACCCTCGAGCGCTTCCGCGACCAGCACGACGCGCAGCGCGAGGGCTTCGGCGACGAGGCGCTGCGAAGCTACGTCGACGCCGATCAGGTGAGCGGCCTGCAGGCACTGCTCGAGGCCGCCGCCCATGCGGGCCGCTTCGACGCCGCGGTGGGTGTGCTCGCCCGCCTCAAGGCCCGGCTCTATACCGAGAAGCTGTTGCGCCGGACGCCGCGGGCGTCAGAGGACGGGCCCGAGACCCGCGTCGCCGCGCTCACCGCGGCCCTCGATCGCGCCTGGGCCACGGAGGGTGGCGCCGCGGGCGACGCCGCGCTGCTGGACTACTACGTCGAGCCCGACGTGGTCTGGATCGCGTGGCGGGTGGACGGAGAGCAGGGCCTGACGCGCCTCGACTGGTCCGAGGCGCAGCTGACCGGGCAGGTGCGCGCGCTGCGGGCCGCGATCCTGCGTCGAGACGCCGGCTACGAAGAGCTCGCGCGCACGCTCGGCGCCGCCCTGCTCGCCCCCCTGGCCGGTCGACGCAGCGCCGCGCGGCCGCGCGCGGTGATCATCGTGCCCCACGGACCCCTGCACGAGCTGCCTTTCGCCGCGCTGCGCCTCGACGGGCACTTCGCGGTCGAGCTCTTCGACATCAGCTACGCGGCCAGCAGCGCCGCCGCCGCGCGAGTCTCTCCGCCTCACACGGGACCGCCGCGCGCCCTGCTCGTGGCCGACGCGGCGGGTGACCTGCCGGCGGCGCGTCAAGAGGTCGAGAGGCTGCGCGCTCGCTACCCGGGCGCGACCCTCCTGACCGGCGCGTCGGCGCGACGAGACGCCGTGCTCGACGCGATGACCCGGGCCGATCTGGTGCACATCGCCGTGCACGGACGCCGCGATCGGGATGGCCTGCCGCCGCACCTGCTGCTCGCGCCCGGCGCCGACGGTCCAGCCTCCGCGCGGCTGGACGCACGGCATGTGCTGGCGCGCTCACTCGATGGCCCGGTCGTGGTGCTGGCGGCCTGCGAGTCGGGGGTGGCGCGCGGGGACGCGGGGGACGAGCTGCCGGATCTGCTGCCGCGCGCGCTCCTGCTGGCGGGCGCGCGCGCCGTCGTCGCGACGCAGTGGCCGATCGACGACGCGTCGGCCGCCGCGCTGATGCGAGGGTTCCACGCCCGACTCTCTACGCTCGGGCCCCGCGCCGCCCTGGCCGCGGCCCAGCGGGCGCTCCTCCAAAAGGCCGCCGAGCCGGACGCGGTCGCCTTGCGCGGCGACCCCGGATATGACAGGTGTCGGGGCTTGAAACCGTGCACAGGCGTGCGCCAGGCGCCCCTGTCTCATCCATTCCACTGGGCCGCCTTCACGCTGATCGGCGAGGCGCGCTGAGCGCGCGAGGGTGTCGAGGAGATGACCGCATGATCGAAGAGCACGACGCGGGGACGCCCAGCCAGGACACCGCGCAGCAGGCGCCCGGCGGCGCGACGACGAGCGCGCGCGTCCGCGAGGCGGGCCCGTGCGCAGAGCCCGGCACCGCGCAGACCATCCACATCGACGCCGGTGGCGGCTGCCGGGTCACGATCTCACTCAACGTGGTGGTGGACGGAAGCTGCGGCGGTCCAGATGGCCGCGGTCTCACGCCTCCGCCCGGGGAGGGCGTCGGCGGCGACGGCCCCGATCCCGAGATGCCCCAGCCCCTCCGACGCGATGCGGGCTCCGACCACGCCTTCCCGCTGTGGACGCGAGGGTCGGCCATGGAGCTCACCCAGTTCGGGCTGCAGCATGGCTTCGCCGGCCCCGAAGGGCCGCTCTCGGTCTTCATGACGGCCCGAAGCGACCCCAACAAGTTCGCCTACCGCGGCTTCGGGGTGACCAACCTCAGGGACAAGCTCGAGGCGACGATCGCGCTCACGCCCAAGCTCGACGCCACCCAGCAGGTGAAGCCTGCGGCCTGGGGGAGCGCGATCAGCGACGTGAAGTTCAACAACGTCGGCGGCGGCAAGCTCGAATGCGTCGTCGACATCGCGAGCGCGAGCGGCGCCCCCGACACCAAGAAGCGCGCGGTCGTCGCGATCCCCAAGACGGTCGGCGCGACCTACACGTGGCAGACCTACGCCGCCCAAGGTGGCTTCAGCGCGCTGGCGTCCGGCCACGGGCAGCACGTGATCAAGCTGGACCGGCCGCCCACCGGCACCGCGCTCTACATCTTCGTGGTGCTGGCCGACGAGCCGCTCGACGACAAGTACACCTACCCCACGGTGGACTCGGCCGTCACCCGCATCGGCTGACCGGAGGGGTACCCATGGCCCGGCTGTTTCGCGCCCGGAAGAGGGTCGATCTCGCGCGCCGCTTCGTGCAGGCGCCGCCCGCGCCCGATGCCTTGCTGCTGACGCCCGAGCGCCTGCAGCGGCTCCTCGGCAACGACGACGGGGGTGACGGCCCGGCTCTCTGGGAGCGGCTGCTGCTGAGGGACCGACGCACCGATGGGCGCCTCCCTCCACCGGACGCGGACGTCGTCTCGCTGCCCTACCATCCGCGCGTCCTCTTCAAGCTCGCGGGTGGCGCGGGGCGCGGCGAGGACGCGGCCGCCTTCGAGGGTCTTCCACCCGATCCCGAGGTCAGGGACCTGCTCCGCGTCGCCACCGAGGGCCTGGGCAGCGTCAACGTCCAGCGCGCGATCCCGCTCGACCCGCGCCGGGTGCGCGCCGTCTTCCCCGAGGGCCTGTCCTGGTACGCCATCGAGGTGTCGTCCGGCGTGAGCCCCCACGAGATCGCCGCGCGCATGCGCCAGAAGGCCGGCGAGGTGCTCGCCTCGGTCCGCGGTCACGCCGGTCGCGCTGCGCCCTTGGTGTACGTCGAGCCCCGCGCGGCGCTGCCACCGGGCGACGGGGCCGAGGCGGTCGATCAGGTCTTCCTCGGCGCGCACCCGCCCGAGTCACTCGGCTTCGCGACCGCGCAGCGCTGGGCCGGAACCACGGGCGCGGGCGTGCGGTACTTCGACATCGAGCAGGGCTGGACGCTCTGCCATCACGACCTGCCGCGCACGCCGGACGGCCAGCCCGCCATTCCGCTGATCGGCGGGCTCAACTACGGCTTCGCGCACCACGGCACGGCCGTCCTCGGCATCATCGGGGCCCTGCGCAACAACGGCCTGTTCGGCACGGGCATGGCGCCGGACGCCCAGGGGCACGCGGTGTCGACGTGGTACGTGAAGCCCGGCTGGGTGTACCCGACCGCCGTGGGCTGGGGTGGCGCGCAGACCCGCGCGGCCGCGGCGCTGGCCGACGAGAGCGGCGTCGACGGACCCCTCGTGCGCAGCGAGGCCGCGGCGCTCATCCTCGCGATGGAGCGCGCCGAGCCGGGCGACGTCATCGTCATCGAGTCGCAGTCCGTCCGCACGCTCGACACCGTGGACGGGGTGCGGGACGTGCTCGTGCCAGTCGAGGTCGATCGCCTCGTGTACGACCTGATCCGCGAGGCTGCCTACGTGCGGGGGCTGGTCGTCGTCGAGGCGGGGGCCAACGGCGATCTGGATCTCGACACGTTCTTCGACCGTGACGAGGGCTTCGTGCTGTCGCGGCAGATCCCGGACCGCGAGGACTCGGGCGCCATCCTGGTCGGTGCTGCGCGCGCGGGCCAGATCGACGGCGCCGGGAACCTGCTGCGCGCCACCTGGTCGAGCGGCCTCGGCAGCAACCACGGCGGCCGCATCGACCTCTGCGCGTGGGGCGATCTGGTGGCGACCATCGGCGGCGTGGAGAGCGCACCCGCGGACCGCGACGCCTGGACCCGCGCCTTCGGCGGCACCTCGGCGGCGACCGCCATCGTCGCCGGCGCGGCGGTGATGCTGCAGGGCGCCGTCAAGCACGCGAGCGTGGCAGCGCCTCTCGCGTCGCGCGACATGCGTCAGGCGCTCGCGCACCAGGGTGTGCCCTCACTGGACATCGGGCGGATGCCGAAGCTGCCGGCCGTGCTCCGCCGCGCCGTCGGCCCCCTGTCGACGGCCGATCTGCGCCTCGAGCGATTCCCCGGCGACGCGGGCGTCGAGCCCTCCCCCAACCTGCCCACGGACTCGCCGGCGATCGACATCGGCGCGCCCCCCCCTTGGTCGGCAAACAGCACGGTGCCCGTGGACGTGGCGGTGCAAAACGCGAGCGGCGACCCCGTCTCCGATGCCCAGGTGCGGTTGTACTGGGGACGCGTGACCGTGGCGGGCCTGGCCGGCGCCGAGGTCCTGCCCGACGGGCTCGACCCCACCGCGGTCGCCCAGGTAGCGGCCACCCTCGATCCAGGCCAGCAGGGCGCCGCGCACTTTCCGGCCGTGCCCACGCCACCGCACCCCGGCCTCTACGTCCTGCTCGCGGTCACCTGGAGCCAGGCCGACCCGGAGCCGCTGCCCCCCGACTCCTCTGCCGGCGCCGCGCTCCCGATGGGCGATGTGATCGAGTGGCTGATCAGCCAGAACAGCGCGGCGTTCGTGCGGGTGGAGCTGGGCTAGAGAGGCTTGGAGGCTAGGCGCCTCCCCGGCGCGCCCTGAGCGCGGCGTGCGCGGCGTTGAAGCCGCACATGCCGTGGACGCCACCGCCCGGGTGCGCGTAGCTCGAGCAGAGGTACACGCCGGGCACGGGCGTGGCGTAGCGGAAGTACGGAAAAACAGGGCGAAAAACGAGCTGATTGGTCCAGGCGTTGGTGCCCCCGCCCAGGTCCCCGCCCACCAGGTTCGGATCGAAGGCCTCGAGATCGGGCGGGGTCACGATGCGCCGCGCCCGGATGCGTTCGCGGAAGCCCGGCGCCAGCCCCTCGATGCGGGCCTCGACGCGATCGGCGAAGGCCTCGCGGCGCGCGGGCCAGCCCTCGGGCAGGTGGCTGGGGACGTGGGAATAGGCCCACAGCGTGTGACACCCCGGTGGTGCGCGGGAGGCGTCGACCAAGGACTGCTGGCCGATGACCAGATAGGGGTGATCGGGCAGGTCGCCGGCCCGCACCTGGGCCGTGAAGCGGCGCAGGTCGTCAACGCTGTCGCCCGCGTGCACGACCGCCGAGCGGGCGGCGTCGGGGTGGCTCCAGGGCACCGGGCCCGAGAGCGCCCAGTCCACCTTGAAGGTGCCCCAGCCGCGCCGGAAGCGATCCATGCGGCGCCTCACCCGGCCGCTCAACCGCGCGTCAACGAGCAACTGCTGGTAGAGGAAGACGGCGTCGGTGTCCGCGAGGATGGGCCCGCGGACCGGGATCTCTTCGCCGTCCGCGAGTCGGACGGCCACCGGACGCCCATCGCGCAGCAGGATCCGCCGCGCCTCGGCGCCCAGCCGCACCTCACCACCGGCGTCCGTCAGGCGACGCAGCAGCGCCGCGGTGATCGCGCCCGCCCCGCCCACCGGCACGACGTTGCCCGTCGTCGCCGCCGAGGTCGCCAACATATAGCCCAGCGCGGCGCCGAAGCGGTCGTCGGGCCCGACGTCGGCGTGCAGCCCGAGGCCCGGCAGGACGCGCCGCGCGGCCTCCGAACGGAAGCGGCGAGCCGCGAACCCGGCCGCGCTCGACAGCGCCACCGCGGCGAAGCGCAGCAGGTCGACGGGCAGCAGGCGCATCAGCGGGCGCAGCGCGGGCAGGGGGCCGAGCAGCGCGTCGATCAGGCGCGGCTCGACCCGGCGGTGCCACGCCATCTGGCGACGCCACGCGTCACCGTCGGCGCCTCCAAAGCTGTCCGCGGTCTCGTCGTCGTCGGTGCTGAGGGTTGCGGCCGTGCCGTCGGGCGCCGGGTGGCAGCTCTGCAGGGGTGCCTTGGCCCACTCGACGCCGGCCCCCTCCAAGTCCAGCGCCGCGAAGGCCGGGCTGACCCTGCTGAAGGGAAAGAAGGCCGCGCCCACGTCGTGTACGAAGCCGGGCAGCGTGGCCTCCTCGGACGCCACGGCCCCGCCCGCGCGCGTGGGGTGCCGCTCGAGCACCAGCACCTTGCGGCCGCTGCGCGCCAGCATGCACGCCGCCACCAGGCCATTTGGCCCCGAGCCGACGACGAGGGCGTCCGGGGTCAGTGATCCTGCTTCCACTCGGACAGCCACGCCATCTGAATGGCCTCGAGCACCCGCTCACCGCAGCGGTCGGGGGTGTCGTCGAACTCCGGGATCTCGAGCACCCACTGCATGAGATCGGTGAAGCGCACGGCCAGCGGATCCAACTCGGGGAAGCGGTCGTAGAGCATCTCGCCCACCGCGTGCACGTCGGTCCACCTCAAGCTCACGCTGCGTCCCCCTTCGACCGTCGGCTCCCGTGCGCGGGCCCGGTCTGTTCAGTGATGCTCGCCGCCGCCCACCGGCGCGTGCGCCAACTCGGCCGCCAAGTGCTCGACCGACACGTCGCGCAGCCCCTTCTGGAGCGCGCGCTCCATGCGGCGCTGCGCGAACCCGCCGCTCACCCGGTCCAAGAGCTCCGTCAGATCCTGGATGGTCCCATGATCCTCGCCCGCGGCGGCGGCACGCAGATCGCCCATCGCAGAGGCGATGAGGGCCGCCTCGTCCTCGGCCAACAGATCGGCGTCGTCGCGCAAGGCCCGCTCGAGGGGCATCAGGACCCGCTCGGCCTCGACGCGGGCCGTCCGCAGCAGGCGCGCCATCACGTCCTCCTCGGCGTGGTCGAGCGAAGCCTGCAGCATGGCCTCGACCTGCGCGTCGCTCAGGCCGTGGCTCGGCTCGACCCGGACATGCTGCTCGATGCCGGTCTCCTCTTCTTT
>CALBMW010000376.1 GCA_937896275.1 uncultured Myxococcales bacterium | reverse complement strand
GTCGCCGCCCGAGAACGACTGCTGCGGGCAGAGCACCACCGGTCGCTGTGCGTCCGACCCCAACGCCTTCGATGACGAGACCTGGCACGCGCTGCAGTTCTCGGTCGACGATCCGCACTACTACTGGTACGCGTTCGTCAGCGACGGCCAGGGTGTGACGGCCCATTTCAGCGCGCGCGCCCACGGCAACCTCAACTGCGACGACGTCTACAGCACCTTCGAGCGCATCGGCTTCGTCGACCTCATCGGCGGCGTCACGGGGGGCAGCGGCATCTTCACATCTGAGCCGCTCGAGTAGCCGAACGATCGGCCGCGCCTCGCAGCGCGGCGGCCCGAGCCCCGTCGATTCGCCCATCACCGCCCTTGAGCGCCGTCCCGACGATGACCGCGTCCGCCTCGAGCGAGGCGAGGTTGGCGGCGGTCGTGCCGCTGCCGACCAGGACAGCCACGCCGGGCACCGCCGCGCGCACGGCCCTCACCTGATCGGGCGAGGTCGGCTGACCGGTCCCGGTGCCCGAGACGATCAGCGCGTCGGCCCGCCCGCGGTACACCAGATCACGCGCGGCCTGGACCGGATCCAGCGCGGCCAGCGGGCTGGCGTGCTTGACCGCCACGTCGGCCCAAACGGCGACCTCGCGCCCCACCACCATCCGCATCCGCTGGAGCGCGGCCGCGCAGCCCTCGATGATGCCTTGATCGGTCACCATCGCCCCGCACAGCACGTTGACGCGGATGAAGCGCGCGCCGACGGCCGCCGCGATGCCGAGCGCGGCGAGGCCGTCGTTTCGCAGCGCGTTGATGCCCAGCGGCAAGCCCGGCGCGGCGGCGCCGACGGCCAGCGCGCAGCGGGTCAGCGCGGCCACGGTCTCGGGCGGCAGGTGGTCTTTGTAGAAGGGCGCGTCATGGAAGTTCTCGACCATCAGGGCCTCGAACCCGGCCTCGACCAGGGCCCGCGCGTCGGCCTCGGCGTGGGCGCAGACCGCGTCCAGATCGCCCTCGAAGCCCGGTGATCCGGGCAGCGCGTCCAGATGCACCATGCCCACCAGGGCGGTGCGGCGTGTCAGGAAGGGCAGGGGAAGCACGTGTCCTCCGACGCGGTCGAGCGAGGCGCGCAGCTTGACAGACGAGGCGACGGCTGGCCACGATCCCGCGCCGCGGCGCCCTTCGCGCGGCCGGCGGAGGTCGAGTGCGACATTTGTTCGGGAGTCTGGCGATGGCATGGGCGGTGGGGGCGGCGGGGCTCGCGCAGGCGGGCGAGGGCGGCGCCGCGGACCTGGTCCTCATCGCGCGACGGGTCGTGACGCTGGACGACGCGCGGCCCACGGCCGAGGCGATCGCCGTGCGTGATGGCCGCATCGCGTGGGTGGGCGCAGCGGACGCAGCCGCAGCACACATCGGGCCGGCGACGCGCGTGCTCAGGCTCCCCGAGGCCGTCATCGTGCCCGGCCTCGTCGACAGCCATGCGCACCTCGTGGGCCTGGGGCGGGCGATGGCGGAGCTCGACCTGGTCGGCAGCACCTCGGCGGCCGAGGTGGCCGCCAAGGTCGCGGCGGCCCCCGGCGAGGGCTGGCTGCAGGGCCGGGGTTGGGACCAGAACGACTGGGCCGATACGGCCTTCCCGACGCACGCGCCGCTCAGCGCCGCCGCGCCGGGGCGCCCGGTCGCGCTCCGGCGGATCGACGGTCACGCCCTGTGGGTCAACGACACCGCCATGCGCCGCGCGGGCATCGACGCCAAGACGCCCGATCCGCCCGACGGCCGCCTGCTGCGCGACGCCGCGGGGGCGCCCACCGGGGTGCTGATCGACGGCGCCATGGCGCTGGTCCAGCGGCACGTCCCACCGCCCACCGACGTGGATGTGCGCGCCTGGGCGTTGGCGGCGGTCGCGCGCTGTCACGCCGTGGGGCTGACGGGCGTGCACGATGCGGGCGCCAGCGCGCAGATGGTGCGCGTGTTCCGCGCGCTGGCCGCCGAGGGGGCGCTGCGCTTTCGCGTCCACGTGCTGCTCGACGGTGACGACCCCGAGATCGAGCCGCTCGTCGCGGCGGGCCCAGTGGACGACGCCTTCGTGGCCGTGCGCGGCGTGAAGCTGTTCGCCGACGGCGCGCTGGGCAGTCGGGGTGCCTGGCTGGGCGCCCCCTACGCCGACGCGCCCGACACGGCCGGCATCCCGATCGTGCACGGAGCCCGACTCGAGGCCCTGGTCGCGCGCTACGCGAAGGCCGGCTTTCAGGTCGGCGTCCACGCCATCGGTGACGCCGCCGCGCACGACGCGCTCGACGCCTTCGAGGCGGTGGGTCCCCGTGGTGTGGCGCTGCGCTTCCGGCTCGAACACGCGCAGGTCGTTCGCCCCGCCGACCGCGACCGCATGGCGCGGCTGGGCGTGCTGGCGCTCGTGCAGCCCACCCACGCCACGAGCGACATGCCGTGGGCCGAGCGCCGCCTGGGCGCCGAGCGTGTCCGGTGGGCCTACGCTTGGCGCTCGCTGCGGACGGCCGGCGTCCGGCTGGCGCTGGGCAGTGACTTCCCCGTCGAGCGCCCCAACCCGCTCGACGGGCTCTACGCCGCGATCACGCGCCAGGACGCCGCCGGCTCGCCGCCCGGCGGGTGGTATCCCGGCGAGCGACTCAGCGCCGAGGAGGCGCTGCGCGGGTATACCGTCGATGCCGCGTACGCAGCCTTCGTCGAGCGGCGCCGGGGACGAATCGCCCCCGGGCAGGACGCTGATCTGACCGTCCTCTCCGCCGATCCGCTCGCCGCCACGCCGCCCATGCTGCGCGACGCACGTGTGCTGGGCGTGGTCGTGGCTGGACGACCCGCAGGTGCGCTGGATCGTGCCTCGACCGATCCGTAGCGTGTCGCCCATGCTCCGCATCACACGGCACCGCGTTCGCGCGGCCACAGCGCCGCTCGCGCTGGCCGCGACCCTCGCCGCCGCGTGCGACCCGGTTCCGCAGACGGGCACGCTGCAGGTGGCCTGGCGCACCGGCCAGAGCGCCTGCGACGAGGCCGGCGTGGCCCGGGTCCGGGCCGAGCTCTTCGGTTACCAGTCCGTCGAACCGGCGGCCAGTGACGAGGCCCCCTGTACCGACGGCGCCCTCACGCTCGCGGACGTCCCGGCGGGCGATTTCTCCTTGCGCCTCGCGGGTCTGGACGGGGATGGCTGCTTCACGCACGAGGCCTTCGCGCCCCAGGTCGAGGTCCCGGCCGGCGGCGTGGCCAGCGTCGAGGCCCTGCCCCTGCTGCGCCGCAAGCGGCCGCTTCACGTTCGGTGGCCCTTCGCCAACGAGCTCGACTGTCAGGGCAACGGCGTCGAACAGGTGGTCGTCGCGGTCGAGGTCGAGGACCTCTACAGCAAGTCCTTCGCGGTCGTGTGCCCAGGCCTGGCGTACGACGTGGTCGACCCGGAGTTGCCGCGTGGGCGCCTGACGGTGAGCGTGACGGGCTTGGACGATCGAGGGACGGCGGTGGCTCGAGGGATGTTGGAGTTGCCGGCGTCGAGCTTCGTGGACGAACCCTGCGCGCCGGTCATCGAGGCGCGGGTGTCGCTCACCCCCTGTCCCGGCGCCCGCTGCGGCGATCGCTGACCGCGCTGGTCAGGGCGCGCCCGCGTCCGGCGAGGCGTCTTGCTTCGGCGCCTGGGCAGGCGCCCCCTCGCGCTTCGGGACCAGTAGCGGGGGGTTGGCGAGGATGCGATCCGGGTCCAGGCCGCTCTCGGCCGAGAGGCGCCGGAACTCCTCCCGCAGGCGCGTGATCGCGTCGACCCAGCGCTGGGCCCCCTTGTAGGCCACGCCGCCCCGCATCGCCGCGAGGCGGAACTGCTCGAGCGCCTTGTCGAAGCGAGCCTGAACCCCGCGCACCTCGGTCAGACCACGGCGGAAGGCGACGTCGCCCAGTAACTCCAGCAACTGTCGGTCGTCCGCCACCGGCGTCGTGAGCAGCTTCTGAGCGCGCAGCAGCATGATCTCGGCGACGTCGGGATCACCCTTCTCGACGTCGGCGATCTCACGCTTGGCGATGGTGACGAAGAGGCTGTGCAGCACCGTGTCGACCTGGGGCGCCGTCATGGCGCCGGTCTTCTCCGGTCGCACGCCCGCGGGGAGCTTGAAGGACTCGTAGGCCGGGCTGGGCGCGTAGGCGCCGGCGCCGAAGGGGAAGTAGTAGCCCCGCTCGACCCGGACCATGTCGCCGTCGACCTGGACGTAGTACTTCTCGTGGTGCCGGCTCGACAGCCACCACAGCAGGGCCACCGCCAGCACGACGAGGGCCGCGCCGATCAGGCGAATGGGGAGGCGCCGCCCGTCCCGTTCCGGTGGCGCTGGGGGGGCCTCGATGCCGAGGTCCTCGTCACCGAAGAGGTCGTCGACCGGGGGTTGCGCGTCACTCAAAACGCCCCTCTTTCGCTCAGTTGCGGCTGCCTGCGGGCCCGCGGGCGCCCCATCTTAGGAAGGCCCGGGGCGACCGTCAAAGAACGGCCACGCCCAATCATCCCGCCACGGCGAAGTCACGCAGCGCGGCGTTCAGCGATGTCTTCCGGTCGGTGCTGTCGCTGCGTTCGCCGATGATCAGCGCGCAGGGCAGGTGATAGGTGCCCGCGCGAAAGGCGCGTGGGCGGGTGCCGGGGACGACGACGGCGCGCGGGGGGACGCGGCCCTTGAGGATGCGCTCCTCCGGTCCCGTCACGTCGATGATCGGGGTGCTTGCGGTGAGGACGACGTTGGCACCCAGCACCGCCTCGCGTCCGACCCGCACCCCCTCGACCACGACGCAGCGCGAGCCGATGAAGGCGCCGTCCTCGATGATGACGGGCGTGGCCGAGGCGGGCTCGAGCACCCCGCCGATGCCCACGCCGCCCGACAGGTGCACGTCGCGCCCGATCTGAGCGCAGGACCCCACGGTCGCCCAGGTGTCCACCATGGTGCGGGCGCCGACCCACGCCCCGATGTTCACGTAGCCGGGCATCAGCACGGCGCCGGCCTCGAGGTGACTGCCGTAGCGGGCCACCCCGGGCGGCACCACGCGCACCCCGGCCGCCGCGAGGCCACGCTTGGGCGGGATCTTGTCGTAGTACTCGAAGGGTCCCGCCTCGAGCACCTGCATCTCGGCCACCGCGAAGTACAGGAGGATCGCCTGCTTGACCCAGGCGTGCACCTGCCAGTCGTCCCCGACCGGCTCGGCGACGCGCAGCGTGCCGGCGTCGAGCTCGGCGATCACGCTGCGCACGGCGTCGGCGGCCTCGGCGAGGCGGGTGCGATCGTCGTAGGCGGCTTCGATGAGGGGGCGGCGACGGTCCATTCGATCTCCTCGTGCGTCGGGCGGGGGCATTCGACCCGCCGGACGGCCCGCGCACAAGGGGGTCGTGCCCGCGACGGGCGGTGAGCCCGCGGCGGGGTGGCGCAGGGACCCCGCATGGGATAGCTTCGACCTCGCCGAGTCCACCGAGGGGGGGTGAGGTGAACGAACGCACCTGTGGCGCCTGTCGCTACTTCAGGACCACGGAGACCCGCAGCGACGGTGAGATCGGCAGCTGCCGCCTGGGCAAGGTGATCGGCGTGTTTCGGGATTCGATGCGCGCCTGTCCTTCCTTCTCGGTGCGCGGCGATCCGGATCCGCCGGTGGTGGACGGATCGCGCGGCACGCGGCCTCGGCGATCCTTGGGCGGCAACGGTGGTCTCATGCTCCGGCGGCCCGAGGTCAGCGCCTCCGCCCTGGGCAGCGCGCTGGCCGATCTGACGCCGGACGCGCTGCGCGGCGCGCTGCGGCTGGGCGTGCGCCACGCGACGCTCCTCGACGCTCGCGATCTGAACCGACACTGGGACGCCGGCGAGTTCGAGCTTCTGCCGGCCGTCGTCGATCTCAACACCAAGTCGATTCCCTTGGAGCAGTTCTTCCACAAGCTGGTCATGATCCGCGACAACCTGCGGGTCATGGAGCAAAAGCTCAACAGTCACGCACACTTGCACGACGCCGAGCGTCTGGACCTGCACCGCGTGCTCAACCTCTGCTACGACGCGATCGCGCGATTGGGTGGTGACTGGGTACCGCACGAGGACACCGCGCACGGCGCCGATCCCACCGCCGTGTCGTTGCTGCGGCGCCTGGTGCGCGAGGCCGAGTGGGATGGCATGGCCAACGGGCCGGCGGCGCTGGGCGACCGATGGCAGGGCGGCCAGGTGCGCTACGTGGCCGGCGATGTGATGATCGAGGAGCCGATCGAGCGCTTCTACCATCGCCTGCTGCTGCTGCGTGATCGCCTGAGCCAGCTCGAGGCTCAGATCTCGGCCCATCCCCACATCGCCCCGGACGAGGCCGACGGCATGGGCAGCTACATCCGCCGCTGCTACGGCACCCTGACCTCGTTCAACGTGCTCTTTCGCGACCGCAAGGACTACTTCACGAGCAGCCGCTAGGCGCCGCGAGGCGCCCGCCGCGCCGCGTCGGCCGCCGCGTTGACGGGTTGATCGGCGCCGGCCATCAGCCCAGCGGGTCCAGCCCAGGGCAGGCTCAGCCCAGCAGGTGCTGCGCCGTCTCGACCGTCACGTGAGGCTGCGTCGCCAGGGCCTGCCGAGGATCGGCGATGGTGGCGCGCGCGACGCCCTCCGCCACGGCGTCCGCCGCCTCGTCCGCGAGCCGCTCGGCGCCCTCACCGGCCAGGCGCTCCGTCTGCGTGCGGGCCTCCGCGGCCGCGCTGGCCTCGCTGGCGCCGAGGCGGGCCCGCAGGTGCACCGCCTCGGCCACGGCCTGGGCGATGATGCGGCGCGTACCCTCGGCGGCCTCGGGGCTCGAGAGATCCACGCCCTCCGGACTCAGCAGCCCCCCCTCTCCCTGACCGAGCAGCTTGCGGGCCCGACCGGCGATCTCAGCGCGCCGTGCCTTCTCGGCGGTGCGCGCTTCGGACCGGGCATCGGTCTCCTCGACGCGGACGGTGAGCGCCAAGGTCGACTGGGGCTCGGCGCGCTCTGGGTCGGGGGGCGGCAGCGGTGGCTCGGCAGCGTCGTGCTCGCCCTCGTCGCCGAACAGGGCGCGCAGCGCGGGCTCGAAGGGACCGACGCTCAGGTGTCCGAGCACATCGTCGAGGGCGCGGGTGTCCACGGAGCCGCCCCGCTGGACCTCGGCGGCCAGGGTGTCCAAGTGGTCAAGGTGGGCGCGGCCGGCGTCAAGGGCCTTGGCGGCGGCCTGCACCACGGCCGCCTGACCACCGGCCGCGCGCAACCGCTCGGCCGCCTGCAGCCGCTCCACCCGGCGCGCGGGGGGGACTTCGCTTCGGTCGCCGGCGCTGGGTCGGGGGGCCTCGTCGGACGGGCGGCTCTCGGATGTGACGGGGGCCCGGCCGCCCTCGTGGGCACGATCCGAGCGCGGGGCAGCCAGGGGCTCGGGGCGAACCGCGACGCGGTTCGGGTCGATGGGCATGGCTCCCTCCTCCGTGGCGCACCAGTGGCTCGATGGTATTGCTGTCCAGCGAAATCGGCAAATGACGGGGCGGGCTTAGCCGGCGCGGTTATTCGGCAGATCCAGCGGCCGGATCGATGCGCACCACGTGTGCGACCGCCAGCCCGTCGAGCAGCGCGGCCACGGCGTCGTCCACCGGGCCTGCCGCGCGCGCCTCCACCGTGACGCGTATGCGGTACTCGGCGCGGTCGATCCGCGGGTAGCTTCCGATCTCGACGCAGTGCTCCGCCTGCACGCGCCGGAGCAAGGGCGCGATCTCACCCTCGTCGGCGTCCAGGTAGATCGATCGGAGGAAGAACGCGCCCGCGCGAAAGCGATCGGCGATCCCGTCGAACTTGGCGCGGAAGATTTGTGGCACGCCGGGCAGGATCCACAGGTTGCGGAAGTGCACGACCGGCCAGCGGATCTCGCCGCCGTGCACCAGCTCGCTGCCGGCGGGGACGTCGGCCATCCGCAGGTGGTCGGCGCGCAGCCGCTCGCCGAAGTGCCCCCGCACGAGCGCCTCGAGTTCGGCGTCGCGCACGACCGGCACGCCGAAGGCAGCGGCGACGCTCTCGATGGTGATGTCGTCGTGCGTCGGGCCGACCCCGCCGCTCGTGAAGACGTCGTCGACCTGGGTCGTGACACGGATCAGCTCGTCGCCGATCGCTTGGGCGTCGTCGGCCACGAAGGTCACCCGTCGCAGCTGCACCCCGAGCGCGCGCAGGCGGCCGATGAGCCAGATCGCGTTCTCGTCGGCGACCTTGCCGCTCAGGAGCTCGTTGCCAATCAATACGATCGCCGCGGTGCGCATGCGTCTCCTTGGAGGCCAGGGTCGGGGCCATCGGCCCACAGCGCTCCCCTGGTCGGTGCCCTAGTTCAGCAGCAAGAGCCGCGCACCGTCCACCCCGCAGAACAGCACCTCGCCGGGGTAGTGGCGGCCGCAGGTGGGGCAGACGTGCTCCCGTGCTCCTGCGGCGGGCGCGGCGCGCGCGATCTCGTCTTCCACCGGGCCCGCGCCCGCCTCGAGCAACGTGCCGTCCAACGGGCAGAACCGGTTGTCCTCGTCGAAGGCGCGCTCGCAGGCGGGGCAGTGGCGCGGCCCGGGGCCGTCGGGTGAGCCGATCGGCTCGGTGGCCTGCGCCGTGAGGCCCACGGGGTCGGCGGAGGGCGGGCTCGGGCGCGCGCGTCGGACGGGCCCCTGGCTGGCCGCGTCGAGGCGGGCCATCGCGTCGTCGTCGAACATCGACTGACGCCGCGTGCGGACCGTGCGCAGCGCGATCCAGAGGCCCAGCAGCACGGCGACGATGGCGAAGCCGATGAACAGCCCGAGGAGCAGCCGCCCGACGCCCGGTCCGGCGGCCGGCGCAGCGGGTGTGCCGGCGTCCACGCCCGCCCCGGCCTGGGGCGGGAGGGGCGCCATCTCGCCCTCCACGACCGCGGGATCCTCGGCCCCCAGCGCCGTGAAGTCGGCGCTCCCCACCACGCGCACCCGGAAGGCCGACACCAGATCGCCCAGCCGCGCCTCGACGACGATGGGGGGTCCGGCGGGCACGCCCCGGGCGTCGAGCACGCCGGACGCTCCGATGGCGCCGGCCGAGGCGGTCCAGATCACGGGGGCCACCACCGCGCAGCCGTCCGCGTCCGTGGCCTTCACGCGAAGCGCGACGCGTCCACCCTCTTTGACCGCGCGGTCGGTGCGCCCCAGC
>CALBMW010000375.1 GCA_937896275.1 uncultured Myxococcales bacterium | reverse complement strand
ACGTCGACGAAGTCGGCGTCGTAGCTGGGCCCGACGGCCGGGAAGTCGTTGACCACGCGAAAGCCGCCCCGCCCGTCGTTTTGAAAGAGCTGGTTGCGGACGCTCGAGAGGTTGGCGACCAGCAGGTCGAGGTCGCCGTCCGCGTCGTAGTCCCCCAGGCGCGCGTTCATGCCATTGCCCTGTGGCCGCAGGCGAGTCAGCGCGAAGTGCCCCGTGCCGTCGTTCAGATGGACGCCGATGGGCTGGTCGACCTGGCCGAGGCCCCCCACCGCGCCGTTGGCGGTCACGACGTCTGCGTCGCCATCGCCGTCGAGATCGGCCACCGACAGGTCATTGCAGTCGCCGATCGCCTCGAGACGATCCGCGGTGCGATCAAAGAGCGCCCGGTAGCTGAAGGCCCCGGCCAGCTCGACGCCGCGGCCGTCGCTGTTGCGCACCTCGACCGTGGCCGCGCCGTGGACGCCGGGGGGGGTGACGAGGCGCCACAGCTCGTCGGACACGCGCTCGATGGTGCGCGGCGCGGCGCCCGCGAACCGCACCCGCAGCCCCCGCCGCAGATCCACGCCGCGCAGCTCGACGTTGGCGTAGCCCGGCAACAGGCCGTGGTTCGGGCTGATCTCGGGCGCGACGTAGACGAAGGCCAGGTCGAGGGACGCCCCGACGCCGTCGGGGTTGGTGGCGGAGAGGCCTGCGGGGCCGGCGACGTGGGTAGGGACGACGATACGCAGCCGCTGGTCGCAAGCCTCGCCGCCGATGAAGTTCACCTGCTCCGGCGCGACGCCGTCCACGCGCACCTCGACCGCGGGATCGAGGTCGGCGCCGGCCACCTCGACCGCCACGCCCCCCCAGACCGGCACGCGGACCGGTTCGATGGGCGTGAGCGTGGGGCGAACGCCGTAGACGATCAGGTCGTCAGCCCGCGCGACGCGCCCGTCCGGGTTGGTGATGGTCACCCGCACCGGACCCGGCGCGCCGGCCGGGACGCGGATGCGCGCCCGCGTGCCGTCGTCGGACACGTCGAGCACCGCGGCCGGGAGGTCGCCCACGAGCACCTGCATCGCGGCATCGAAGTTGCGCCCCACGAGCTCGACGACGCCCCCCCCGCAGCGGCTGACCTCGCCGGGCTCGGCGGCGTCGACCGAGGGCGGCCCGACGAAACGAAAGCCCAGGGCCAGCTCACCGAACTGCCCGTCGGGATTGAAGAATCGGACGTCCGCCCGGCCCTCCGGGGCCAGCGGCGTCATGAACGTCGCGGCCCGTCCGCCGGGCTCGACGGTCAACTCGAGCGCGCGCCGGAAGCCGAGGTACAGGACGCCCGGCTCACGGAGGTCGGCGCCGGTGACACGGACGCGCGTGCCCCCCAGATCGGGCCCCCGCTCGGGCTCGATGGTGAGGAGCACGGGCCGCGGCCACCAGGTGAAGGCGTCGGGCGCGATCCCCTGCTGGCCGTCGGGGTTGGTCACGATCAGGTCGCCCGTCCCGGCGGCGTGGGGGGGCGCGACGGCGCCGAGGCGAACGGCCGAGAGCCACGTCGCCTCGGCGGGCGCGGCGTCGGCGAAGGCGACCGTGGCGCCGGGCTCGAAGCGATCCCCCTCGATGACCACCAGGGTCTCGGCCTCGGTGGGCCCCTCGGCGGGGCTCACGCGCGCCACCACCGGAGGCGCCACGAACTCGAAGGCACCGGCGAGGGTGGCGTCGAGGCCGGCGCGACGCACCACCAGATCGGCTGCCCCGGGCGGTCCGGCGGGCGTCCGCACCACCAGCAGGTGCTCGGACTCGAGGCTCACCTCGGGCGCAGCGATGCCGCCGAACAGGACCTCGACGTCGGGCGAGAAGCCCGCCCCCCGCACCAACACCTCGGTGCCGCCGGTGGCCGGACCGCGGGTGGGGGCGAGGGCCACCAGGATCGGCGCACGCCCGGCCGGGCCCACGATCCAGGGCGACGGCCCCGAGGCGGGCCAACGATCCACATCGCCGTCCGTGTCGGTGGCCTCGATGCGATACCAGAGGTGGGTGCCGAGAAGAAACGGAGGGCCGGTGAGCGTGCCCTCGAAGCGATCGCCGCTCGCCGCGAGCGGCACCACGAAGCACGACGACGCGTCTTCGGGCGGACCCGCGTCCACGTTGCGCCACGCGCCGTGGCCCGGGGGCGCGCCGCAGACCGCGTCCAGATCTTCGGGGGTGCCGGTGGTAAAGCGCGCGACCACCGCGGTGGCGCCGTCGCCGGGCAGTACCACCGCGCTCAGGCGATAGGCGCCGCGCGCGTCGGCCGAGTCCTGAAGGACCGAGACGTCGAGGATGCGGGGTGCAGCGTCGCCGCACGCGACCTGTGTCAGCGCGGCGAGGAGGGCGAAGAGGGGTGGAGCGCGACGCACGGCCAGCAGCCTATCACTGCTCGCCGAACTCCTTCCGGTCCTCTGCGGTCAGCGTGATGACCAGCGCGCCCGCGATGATCGCCGCGACGCCGCCGGCCACCAGGAGCGCGGTCTTGGTACCGCTGACCACCTTGACGTTCCCGGTGTCGATCTGATCGCGCCCGAGCAGGAGATCCTCGTCGGGTGCGACCAGCTGACCGCGCGTCAGCGTGAAGTTGAAGGGCGACACCGCATGGTAGGTGCCATCCTTGTCGGTCACGCCGATCTTGCTGTTCTCGGTCACGATGACCTCGTCGCCCACGTCGGTCTGCACCTTGACCGCGTTCGAGCCGCCGCCCTCTTGGGCCTTGCCCAGCTCGTCGAGCGTGATGTCGTAGGTGTTGTAGCAACCGAGCGGACCGGCGAAGAGCACGGCCACCAGCGTCGCGAGCAACTTGCGCATCATGAGCCTGTCGTTCCTCCGCATCATGAGCCTGTCGTTCCTCCAGAGAACCCTCGAGGGTGGCGCAACATAC
>CALBMW010000374.1 GCA_937896275.1 uncultured Myxococcales bacterium | reverse complement strand
GGGCGCGCGGCGGCGGCGACGAGCCCGTGTCGGGTCAGGCAGCCCACGGCTCAACCCCTGCGGCGGCGGACGAGGGCCGCCACCTTCGCGACGCTCTCGAAGTTGCGCAGATCGATGTCGGCCGGTTCGAGCACGAGGTCGAAGGCGTCCTCGACGAACGCGACCAGTTCCAACACCTGGGCCGAATCCACGCCGCCCTCGCCGAGCGGCGCGTCGGGTCCCAGATCGGTGAGGCCGACCTCGTCGGCGAGGTAAGCGGCGATCCGGGCTTCGACGTCGTCCACGGGGTCCTCCAGCGCTGTCTGTCGGTCCAGGCCGGCCGTCATGACACGGGCAGGGTCATCGCACGCGCAGGGTCATAGCACGGGCAGGGCTCGATGTGGGTCCCACCGCCGAGCACGATCGACGCGGCCTGTCGTCCCTGCGCTCGACCGGCGCCGAGGCCTGCCCGCGGGCGCCCCGCCGTGGTATGCGTGCGGACGTGAGCGCCCCGACGGGCCGTCAGAAGGCGAACATGCGTCCAGAGAGCATCAGTCCAGACTTCGAGGTCCTCCTGGTTCGCCACGGCGAGACCCTCGAGAACAAGGCCGACACGTTGCAGGGATGCGATCCGCGGCGGGGCCGGTTGTCGCCGCGTGGGGTGGCTCAGAGTCGCCGCCTCGGCGCGGCGCTGGACGGGGTCGCGCTCGACGTCGCGTGGTGCTCGCCCCTCGAGCGGGCGGTGGCGACCCTGGGCGTCGCGCTGGGCGAGCGCGGGGGCGACGTGGCGGTGCCGCTGATCTTCCTCGACGACCTGCGCGAGATCGACTTGGCGGACCTGCACGGGCGCACGCGCGGGGACTGGCGGGTGGCGCAGGCGGCCAGCGGGGTGGCGGCGGTCGACTTCCAGGCGCCGGGCGGTGGCGAGTCCTGGAACGACGTCCAGCGGCGCTCGGCGGCCTGCTTCGCGACGCAGGTGGGGGCAGCGCGCGCGGCGGGCGCCCGACGCGCGCTGCTGGTGGCGCACGGTGGGGTGCTCCGCGGCGTCCTCACCGCGCTGACGCGAGAGCCCATGGCCATCGCCTGGGCCACCGGCGCCGAGAGCGTTCGCATCCAGAACGGCAGCATCTCTCGCGTGACCTACGGGGCGGGCCGCGATCCGATCGCGATGCGGGCCGACGACACCCGACACCTCGACGGGCTGTGCGTCGCCCTCGGGCAGGGCTTCGCCTGGGATCCCTCGGCGCGCCGCTGGGTCGGGACGCCGTGATCGGGCGTCGCCGGGCGAGCGAAGGACTCCATCACCGCGTCGCTGGATCTCAGTCTCGCTGGTAGATATCGCGCAGGAAGCGCGCGTGGCCGGCGTCGTCGACTCGAACCGTCACGTACTCCACGAAGATGGACACCGGATGCTCGAGGCGCACCGCACGCTCCGCGTCACCGGCGAGCCAGCGCCGCACCTGCGAGGGGTCGTACTGGCCGTCGATCTCGAGCAGTCGACGGGCGAGGCCGAGGGCGTCCTTCACGCGCATGCAGCCGTGGCTGAAGGCGCGCACCGCGCGTCGGAAGTGCCCACGCGACGGGGTGCCGTGCAGGTACACGGCGTGCTGGTTGGGGAAGATGATCTTCACCTGGCCCAAGGGGTTGCCAGCGCCCGGAAGGCGGCGGACGTATTGGCCGGCGGTGCCCGCGCGCACCACCTCGTAGCCACGCTCCTCGAGCCACGCGAGCTGCCCCTCTTGATCGAGCGCGCTGGCCTCGTCGCCGAGGATGTCGTCCTCGAGGATGCGCTGAGGGATGTTCCAGTAAGGGTTGTAGACGACGTGCCGGATGCTCGCGACAAAGGTGGGCGTGGCGTTGGGGCGCACGAGGTGGCCGTGCTCCCAGATGCGCTTCGAGCTGCCCACCACCACCGGGATGCGCTCCAGGCGGCGGCCGCCGCGCCACAGCTCCACGTGGAAGTCCGGGATGTTGACCTGCACGAAGTAGTCGGGGCGCGGAGGCGAGGCGCGCCACGCCTCGAGGGCGGCGCCGATGCGGGCCCGCTTGGCCTCGGCGTCGATGGCCAGCGCCTTGCGCGTCGCGGGGCCGACGGTGGCGACCGGGCTCAGCTGATGGGCGGCTTGGAAGCCGGCGAGCGCGCGCTCCAGCCCCGCGTCGAAGTGATCGGGCGCGGTCAGATCGTCGGGCGGCGCCTCGAAGCCCTCCTGCGCGAGCCGCGCCCGCAACGCTGCCACGCCCGGGTGCGGGGCGCCCCGGCGCAGGCCGTCGAGCGCGGGGACCGACACGAAGCCACCGGCCGCGACGACGGCCGCATAGCG
>CALBMW010000373.1 GCA_937896275.1 uncultured Myxococcales bacterium | reverse complement strand
TCACTCCCCTCGGAACTCAAGAGGTAGTAGGCGTTGACAGGCCCCTTCTGTCCATCACGATTACAGCGCCCAATGCACTGGTCGTGGACTCGGGGAGACCAATCCAACTCACCGAACACCACGGTGGAACATACCTCTTGCAGACCGTTGATACCAGCTCCTGACCTCAAGCTGATGATAATGATCTGCGAATCGCCTTCAATGAATGCGTCAAGGGCGGCCTGTTTCTGCGTAGGGGACTCCGACCCAGTGTAGAGAACGGGCTTGTACTCCTCGAGAATGGCCATCCAAATCTCGTAGCAGGCGCGATGCCACCCGAAAAGCACCACCTTCTCCCCTGACTCGACGCAGAGCCGCACGAACTCAGCTACGAAAGGCGCCTTCGAGATCCCGGTGGACTGCCGGAGGCGCATGTCAAGTTCACGGGTCGCCATC
Source organism: uncultured Myxococcales bacterium (assembly GCA_937896275.1). Taxonomy (GTDB): domain Bacteria; phylum Myxococcota_A; class Bradymonadia; order UBA7976; family UBA1532; genus JACKDN01. Next base: position 3,807 of record CALBMW010000373.1, on the reverse strand, counting down.
CCCTTCGAGTGAAAGCTAGATGACGAATCAAGGAGGACCCTCGCGAGTGCGCGAAGATCATTCTCAACCTCTCTGAGGGCCTCGGGGTTGTGGTCGATGTCGTAGGGGATGATGGAGACCGGCGGTAGTTCCCGCCCGACATCCTCGCGTGTGCGTCGGATGATCAACCCCTCGCGCCGGCAGTGCTCACCGAACGCGCGGGGATCCTTCAGACGCGCCTTCGTCGCCCCTCCGTAGAAGGAGTTGCACCACTCCCGCAGAAATTCCTCTTTGCTGCCAAGGGCTTCCGGCCGCACCAGCCGCAGGACATCGTAGATTTCCCCCCCGTAGTTCAGCACTGGAGTCGCGGACAAACCCATGCGGTAGTGGGTGGTGTCGGAGATCAGTTCGGCAGCCTGGTACTTCTGGGCGTCGGGCCTGCGTAGCTCCTGGATCTCGTCGTAGACCACCGCCTTGATCTTCCCCGCGAGGTAGGCGGCCCACCCCCTCAGCTTGTGGTAGTTGATAATGAGGATGTCGGGCAGCTCGCCGGGGCGCTTCCCTCCGAGATTGCGGTAAGGAGTCCCCTTCGTCACGATGTGCGACGTCAGGCCAGGGAGGAACTTGTTGATCTCCCGCACCCACTGCTTCGGCAGGTGGGTCATCGTCACCACGAGGGCGGGCCGGCTTTCAAGTGGGGCCAGCATGCACAGCCCTGTCGCGGACTTCCCCAACCCAAGGACGTCGGCGCAAAGGATGCCTCCGACTTGGAGTGCGACGTCCGCCGCGATCCTCTGGTAGTCCCGAGCAGGCACTGCGAGATCGAAGTGGGCGGGAGTCCTCTCACCTGCAAAGAGTTCGAGGCGGGTCTCTTCCTGCTCTCGATGAAGCGCGGCCCTCCCGTCAAGGAGGGCTTGGTGCGACACCTTGAACGGGTAGCGGTGCTGAAACCACTCGAGGTCGCGACACACCTCGTTCGTGTGGCTGAGCACCACCATGCCGTTGTCATCTGCGCGTGCGAAGTGGCGACGGACCCGCCGGAGGAAGTCCGGGGGTCCGCTGATGTGCCACTTGCCGGCGATGAGGTCAGCCCTGGCGTCTACAGCCATCTGAGGTGAACCCTGCGGAAGGGCTTGCCGCCGATGTCCTCTGGCAGCGCCATGTGCGCGGCCTTGGTCGAGACGAGGATCAGCCCTCTGATGTTCGAGTGCTTGGCGTAGCGGATGAGCTGCAACCCGACCTGCGCCAGGCCGCCGTCCGTCTTCACCTCGATGCCCACCCCGCTGTCGGGGTGGAAGAAGTCGATGCGATCCTTCGAGGAGAGGATGAACTCCCGCTCGATGGCGAGCTCGGCACGGTCACGCAGCGCCACTTCGAGGCCGTCTTGCAACCGCTTCTCGCAGGACAGGTCGTAGTGGTAGCGGAGGATCTCCGCCACCAGATCGTCGATCGTCACTGCGCGTCACCCATGCTGCCGCATCCCGTAGATTGCCAGCAGCGCCGCCTCGGCGTGGTCGGCGGAGTCCACGCGGGACCGCGGCGTCGGCCGCATCGTCAAGGTGGGCACCAGCCTTTTCGCGAGGATGATGGCCTGGTTTTTCTGGTTATCGCCGTTGATGCCGAAGGTGCCCTTCCACTTCGACGGCGAGACGATCTGGTACGGGAGGCCGGCGGCGCGCAGGCCCATCCGCCAGAGGCCGAACCCCTGACCGATAGCCCAACCGGACGTCGCCCCCTGCTTGGGCATCGCCTGGGTGCGCTCGATCGTGCAGAGGCTGACCCCCAGCGCTTTGGCGGTGTGCAGGAGGATCAGCATCTGCCCGTCGTCGTAGTCTTTGCCGATCATCGGCACCGCCGACTCGAGGACGACCTGGTAGTCGGCGTCCACGACGACGAACGCGCCGTGCTTCCCAGGGTCGATGCCCAGCCACATCAGCCCGCCCCCAGGGAACGGAGGACGGCGGCGCGCAGGTCCTCATCTGTAGCGGCTGCGCTCAGGAACACCCGAACGTAGAAGGTCATCGCAGCGGAGGCCACCCCGGGGAGGTCGAGGCCCTCCACCCCGGAGGCGAAGTAGGCTCTCGTCAGTGCGTCGGCCAGCCGATTGATCGCCTTCTCCCGGGAGAGCTGGTCCTCCGAGACCTGGTCCGGCTTGACCTCCTGCGGGTGCGCTGGTGCCACATCCACCGCCGGCGGAGGGGGCACCCCCTGCGCGGGGCGCCACAGCTTCTGACCGCCGGGGTCCTGCAACGGCATCAGCCGACTCCTTCGGAGAGCGCGGGGTCTGAGAACGTCCATCCCGAGGCGAACAGCGGCGCGTCAGGGCGCCACGTCCGGCCGAGGTAGTGGATTCTGTAGCACAATTCGCGCCAGTGATCGATGTACTCGCCCATCAGGTACTCGCGCTCCCCGAAGAGCCCGGCGGGATTGTGGGTCGACATCGCCAGCCGGTTGTGTCCGAACTTGCGGATGTGCCCGAGGAAGTCGCGTGAGCTCCGGGAGTCGCCCAGCACGTACTTCGTCGCCTCTTTCCCCTGCAACACCACGAAGGCGGGGTTGATGGCGGTGATCTGCTCGTGCAGGAGGGCCTTGCACTGGTCCCAGCTGACTTCGGGGATCTCGCTGGCGAAGCCGTCCTCCCCCTTGGGCGTGATGCACTTCACGGCCCAGGTTCCGAACAGGTCCCGCCCCGGTTGCAGGCCCGTGGCGTACATCGCGGCGTCGAAGGCGATCCGCGCGGCCTCGCTCTGCATCGGCAGGCCGGTGTCCTCTTCCGCCTTGTTGGGCCGCGCGCTGATGACCATGATCAGCGCGGAGGTGGCCCCCACTCCGAAGCACACCCGGTTGCGCGTCCGCGAGAGCGGGCACTTCCGGCAGTTCGCCCAGCGATCCGCCAGCACCGTGAGGCGCGCATGGGCGTAGGGCACGCCTTGTTCGATGTGCAGTGCCATCGGTACTGCTCTACTGGCGGCGGTAGTCGGGGGGGACGGGGCTCTGGAAGCCGGCCGGAGGCGGCGGTGCATAACCACCGGAGGCGTCACCGGGGCCGGACGGTGGCGCCGGCGGGAGGGAGGTCGGGCCGCTCCAGGGCCGGTGCTGGCCGAGGCTGTTCCCCCAGGTGACGAAGTGCTCTGCGTTGCGATCCAACGCGCGCTCGACGAACTCGACGAAAGTGTCGAGTGCGCCCTCCGCCTTCTCCGCCCTCACCTTCCCGCCGATGTGGACCCAGACCTCCAGCGAGGAGTACGTCCCCGTCTCCCCCATCTTGAACTTGGCGCTGAACCCTACATCGACGAGATCGCCCGCCGCGCCGGCCGCGAGGGGCTGAGACGCCGACGCGGAGGAGATCACCTCGCGCGGCCCGGAGTTCGGGTAGGCGGGCGCGACGGCCGCGGTTGCCTGCGCGTGCGTGGCGTCCGCTGGGAGCGGGGGGAGACTCACCGACCCCGGCGGCGTGATACTGAGCGACATCGGGCAGAACCCCCTGTACGAAAGTGTGGGAATCATAGTAAGGTGTCGCCCTATGGTCAACCACCTTGAAGCGCTGCATCGACAAAAGCACCCGCGACGTAAGTTCGATGGGGGGAAGCTGCGTGCGTTGATGAAGGAGCGGTCGGTGGGGTGTCGCAAGACCTCAAAGTTCTGTAAAGAACGATATGGAGAAGGCCCCTCGAGACACAGCGTAATCGGGTACATGAACGGGAGCTTGACTCCGAGTGTCCATAACCTCATTCTCCTCGCCGACACGTTTCGGGTTCCCGTGGACTATTTCTTCTCGGAGGTTCGGGATGGAGTTATCGAAGGCGGCACGAGAGGAACACCGGAGAC
>CALBMW010000372.1 GCA_937896275.1 uncultured Myxococcales bacterium | reverse complement strand
GCACGAACTTGACCACGGTCATCTTGGGGTTCTGGCAGGACGGGCAGAGCTTGGTCTTGCCGGCGTCCCGGTCACCACGGATGGCCAGCTTGGCGGGGCGAGTACCCATGGGTCGTTCCTCGGGGGTTCAGGTCGAAAAGGCGCCGAAACCTAGCGGCGACGACGAGCGCTGTCAAGGGAACGCGCGCAGACCGGGCAGAGTCCCTCAGGTCGGCGTCGATTCGGGCGGCAGACCGGGGTTCACGACCTCGGCGGCGTCGGTGCCCGCGAGCATGTGGTAGACCGCCTCGCGCACCTTGGTCTCGATCTCGTCGGCGCAGACCATGTCGCGCACCTGCCGGAACAGGGCCTGGCACTCGGCCACCGAAACGCTGCGGATGACCGACTTGATGATGGGGATGCTCACCGTGTTCATGGACAGCTCGCACAGCCCCATGCCGAGCAGGACCGGGACGTAGATCGCCTCGCCCGCCATCTCGCCGCACATGCTGACCCGGATGCCCGCGTCGTGGGCGGACCGCACGACGAAGGCCACCATGCGCAGCAGCGCCGGGTGCAGGGGGCGGTACAGGTGCGCGACGTGCTCGTTGGCGCGGTCGATGGCCAGCGTGTACTGGATGAGGTCGTTGGTGCCAATCGCGAAGAAGTCCACTTCGCGCGCGAGCAAATCCGCGGTGGCGGCGGCGCTCGGCAGCTCGATCATGATGCCCAGCGGCACCTCGGGGGCCATGTCGTGGCCCTCGTCGGCGAGCTGGCGGCGGCAGTCGTCGAGGATGGCCTTGGTGCGCCAGATCTCGTCCACGCTGCTGATGAGGGGCAGCATGATTCGCAGATTGCCGTGGGCACTCGACCGCAGCATCGCGCGCAGTTGGGTGCGGAAGATGCCCTCCTCGCGGAGGCAGAAGCGGATGGCCCGCAGGCCCATGACCGGGTTCAGCTCGCGGTGACCCTTGAGCGGCTCGATGAACTTGTCGCCGCCGAGGTCCAGCGTACGGATCGTCGCGCCGTGCGCCCCGGAGCGTTCGACGACCACTCGGTAGTGCTCGTACTGCTGCTGCTCGTCCGGCAGCGTGTCGCGGTTCATGAACAGATACTCGGTGCGATAGAGGCCGACGCCCTCGGCCCCATACTCGAGCACCACCTGCGCCTCTTCGGGCAGCTCGATGTTGCCCGTGATGCGCACGTTCACGCCGTCCTTGGTGCGCGCCGGCTCGTGTCGCGTCTCGTCGAGGCGGGCCCGGCGCGCCGAGTAGATCATCTGCTCGCGCTGGTAGCGGTGAACCTCGGCGGGCGAGGGGTTGATGAGCACGCGCCCGCGCATGCCGTCGAGCACCAGCACGTCGCCCGTCCCGACCACCTCGGTGATGCGCTCCAGCCCCACGACCGCCGGCAGCTCGAGCGAGCGCGCCATGATCGCGGTGTGGCTCGTCTTCCCACCCACGTCGGTGGCGAAGCCCAGCACGGCCGTCCGCATGAGGAAGGCGGTGTCAGCCGGCGACAGGTCGTGCGCGATGACGATCGCCGAGTGGCCTACCTGGCTGAGCGAGGGGGGCGCGCCGCCGAGCAGGTTGCGCAGGATGCGATCGCCCACGAAGTCGACGTCGGAGCGCCGCTCGCGGAAATACTCGTCGTCGATGTTGTCGAAGATCTGCTTGATGCTTCGGACGACCTTCTTGAGGGCCCACTCCGCGTTGATGTTCTGCTCGCGGATCAGCTGCCGGGTGCCCTCGACGAGCATGTCGTCGCGCATCATCAGTTGGTGCGCCTCGAGGATGAGCACCTGCTCCTCGCCGGCGCTCTGCAACTTCCCCTTGATGTCCTGGATCTGGTCTTCGGACGCGGTGAGGGCCTGATTGAAGCGATCGAGCTCACCGGCGAGGCCGCCGGGAGAGAGGTGGTACTTGGGCACGCGCACGCGGTGTCGGTCGACGAGGTGGGCACGCCCGATGGCGTAGCCCGGCGAAACGCCGATGCCCTCGAGCACCAGCGACGCGCCCTCGCGCTGCCCGCGGACGGTCATCAGTCCTCCCCGAACTTGTCGATGATGCACTGCCCGATCGCGTCGATCGCGGCGCCCTCGTCATCGCCTTGGACGGTGACATTGATGCGGGTGCCCTTCGCGGCGGCGAGCGTCATCATGCCGAGGATGCTCTTGCCGTTCACCGAGTGCCCATCCTTGGTGATGACCACCTCGGATCGGAACCGGCTCGCGACGCGCACCAGCGTCGCCGAGGCGCGCGCGTGCAGCCCCAGAGTATTCACGATCAGGAACTCTTTCGTAATCCCTTCGCTCATCGAGCACTCCCCCCGGTCAACCAATCAACGGGAACAGGGCGTTGAGGCCCAACACCAGGCCCACGCATGCGCCTGCGAAGCCGTACATCAGCACGAGCATGGGCATCTTGCGCTTGAGGCACAGAAGGAAGATGCCCGTCAGCAAGGCCAGCAAGACCGGCTCGAGGCCGTCCCCGAGCGCCGCGGTCGAGTGCATCGCCGCGTCGGCGATCAGGGCCGCGCCGATGCCCAGGAAGAGGCCCGCCAGGTAGTGGGCCCGGTTTGCGAGGCGCGGCAACTCGAAGCGGTTGAGCTGCTCGACCACGCGCTGGCCGTAGCGGTAGCCGGCGAAGATCCCGTAGATCCGGATGGTCAAGTGGAACATGTTGTAGAGCACCAGGAACGCGAGCGGTGCCCAGGCGATGCCGGTGAGCACGCCCGCGATGGCCCACGCCGCGCCGAAGGGCTTGAGGCTGGACCAGAAGAAGCTGTCCCCCAGCGCGGCCATGGGGCCCATCGTGCAGCGCTTGAAGCTTTGCACCGTGGCGGCCGAGGCCTGGCCGGCGGCCACCTCCTCCTCCAGGCGCACCGTGGCGCCGAGCAGGGCGTCGGCCATATAGGGGTGCGTGTTGAAGAACTCCAGGTGGCGGGCCATCGCGGCCTGCAGCGCCGGGCCCTGGTAGAGCTGCGTCAGCGCCGGCAGCATGCAGTAGGCGAAGCCGACGTTCTGCATCCGCTCGTAGTTGGTGGCCGACTGGAAGAAGAAGCTGCGCCACAGCACGCGGAGCAGCGTGCCGGTGCCGATTCGGCGCGCGACCTCGGGGGCGGCGGCGATCGCGTTCGCCATCAGGTGCGCCCCTGAAGGATGGCGGTCATCACCAGCAAGAACGAGACGCCGGCCAGCACCAGCGCGCGTCGCCGCCGCAGCACAGAGAGCGCCACTGCCAGGCCCAGCGCGGGCAGCATGTAGCGGCCCACGGTGTCGAGCGCCACCGCCAGCGCCCCCCCGATCGCGGGGTCGAGCAACATCAGCAGCCCCAGGCCCAGCGACGTTGCCACCACCGCCAGCCCCGCGTTGAGCACGAAGGTCCGCCCCAGGCCGAGCCAGGGCAGGCGTTCGAGGCCGGCCGGCTCGTTGGCGCGCGCGGCTTCGTCCGCGAGATCGGAGAGCTGTTGGTTGGCCCGATCGAGGCGGATCTCGAGCCATCGACCCACCTGGCTGAGGGGCGCCCCCAGCAGGATGGCCACCGTCCAGATCGTCGCGTCGGTGGGGTGAACGTATTTGCCGAACAGCAGGACGGCGCCGCCGATCGCGACCGCGGCCACCGTCTCGTTGGGCGGCACGTTCGCGCCGTGCATCACCGAGGACATCCAGAGCAGTTGCAGCAAGGATCCCAGCCACAGCGCCGTCACCGGATCGCCCAGCAAGACGCCGAGGGCCGGGACGACGACCAGGGGCTGCGAGAGCATGACCTGGAACGCGCCGCGCCGGTCGACCGCGGCCACGCCACCCACGGCCGCGATCAGGCCCAGATCCTGTGCGATGACGCCGGCGTCCACCTCAGAGCCTCCCCAGCAGCGGGCGGAGGTCCGTCGGCGGCTCGTCGGGCAGGCTGCGGACCTCCACCTGCACGCCGCGCGCAGCCAGCTTTCGCAGGCCGTTGAGATCGGCGTCGGTCAGGTAGACGGCATTGGTGATGGCGTGCGCGCCGGCCTCGTGGTGCACGTTGCCGATGTTGAGCGTGGGAAAGGGGTGCCCAGCGCCGAACAGGCGCACCGCGTCGCGCACGGTCTCTGTGAGCACCATCGTCGGGTCGTTGCCATAGCCGCGGCCGGTGAGCCAGGCGGCGGCCCGGGTGACGGGCATCGCGTCGAAGGCGATCTCCTCGGGGATCGCCATGCGGAACATCGTCATTTGCAGCGTGCTGTCGGGCACCGAGTCGCTGGCGATCACCAGGCGGCGGAGGCGCAGGTGAGGCACCCAGCCCGCGATGATCTGGCCGTGAATCAACCGGTTGTCCACCCGGTAGAAGGGAGTCACGAAGGCTTCCCCTTACCGCGTAGCAGCTCGCCTGCGACCAGGATGTTCTGTCGGCCATGGTCGCGCGCGGTGGCGGCGACCTCGCATAGATCCCCGCTTCGACCGGTGTACAGCTTCAACAACATAGGCAGGTTCACCCCGGTCACGACCTCGAGGTGATCGCCGAGCAGCGAGAGGCTGAGGTTGGAGGGGGTGCCGCCGAACATGTCGCACAACAAGATGACCCCCTCGCCGCCGTCGACATCGGCCACCGCGGCCCGCAACCGCTCCAGGATGCCCTCCATGCCGTCTCCGCGCTCGACCGCGACGGTGGTGGCGGCGGGGAACTCGCCCACGATCATCCGGGCGGTCGCGAGGAGCGCCTCGGCAAGCGGCCCGTGGGTGCACACGACGACGCCGATCATGTCGTCTCCTTGTCGATGTCGCGGTGGCGCACCTTGGGCCGGACGCCGAGCCCGCGCAAGTGCTCGGCGACGCGCTCCGCGATCGCCACGGACCGGTGTCGTCCGCCGGTGCAGCCAAAAGACAGCGTCAGGTAGCTCTTGCCCTCCTGCTCGTAGGCCGGCAGCACTTCGTCGAGCAGTGGCAGGAAGCGGTGGATGAAGCGCCGCGTGACCGCCTGCTCCAAGACGTGATCGCGCACGGCCGGATCGAGGCCCGAGTGCGGTCGCAGGGCCGGCACGAAGTGCGGGTTGGGGAGGAAGCGCACGTCCCACACGATGTCGGCTTCGGCGGGGACGCCGTGGCGGAAGCCGAAGCTCGAGATCGACACCACCAACCCGGTCCGGCGGTCACCCTCGGCCCAGGCCTGCACCAGCCGCTTGCACTCGTGCACGTTGAGATCGGAGGTGTCGATGCGCTCGCTCGCGACCTCGCGGAAGGGGTGCATCGCCTCACGCTCGGCGGCGATGGCCTCGAGCAGCAGCAGCCCTCCCCGGCTGAGCGGGTGAGGCCGGCGCGAAGCGCTGAAACGCCGGAGCAGGACGGCGTCGCTGGCCTCGAGGAAGAGGATGTCGTAGGCGACGCCGTCCTCGCCGAGCGCCTCGAGCTGCGCCACCACCTCGACGGCGTCGCGCACGTTGCGTGCGTCGAGCCCCACGGCGAGCCGGCGGTACTTGTCGCCCTCGCGCGCCAGATCGATGAGCTTGGTGAGCAGCGGCGGCGGCAGATTGTCGACGCAGAAGAAGCCGTTGTCCTCGAGGGCGTTGGTGGCCGTGGTGATGCCCGAGCCGCTCAAGCCGGTCACCACCAGCAGGTGAAGGGGCTCCACCTCACTCACTGCTGCCCTCCCGAGATCCTCGCGGAGCTCTCGCGGTGCGGTCCCACGGATCCTCTCCCGACGCGAGGTGCAGGTCCAGCTGTTCGGCGAAGGCGCGGGCCGAGTGGGTGCCGCCGAGCTGCAACATGTGGTTGCGGGAGGCGATCTCGATCAGCAGCGACATCGAGCGCCCCGGGCGCGCGGGCAGGGCGATGTGGAGCACGTCGACGCCCGCCAGGGAACGCTGCCGCGTGTCGAGGCCGAGGCGCTCGTAGTGCCCGGTCGGATCCCACTCGACGAGCTCGACCACCATCTCGACGCGCTTGCGGTCGCGCACCGAGGCCGCGCCGAACAGGTCGCGGACGTTGATGATGCCCAGGCCCCGGATCTCCATGTGGTGCCGCGTGAGCTCGGGACAGGTGCCCACGAGCACGCCCGGGGCCTCCTGCTCGAGCAGGACGAGGTCGTCGGCCACCAGGCGGTGCCCGCGGGTGACCAACTCGAGCCCCACTTCGCTCTTGCCGATGCCGGCCTTGCCGGTGATCAGCACGCCCACGCCAAAGACATCGACCAGCACCGCGTGCTGGCTGCCGCGCGGCAGCATGCAGCGTGACAGCGCCCAGTTGAGCTGGGCTGTGGCCTCGGTGGACTCGAGATCGGTCCTCAGCAGGGCGCACCCGTGCTCGTCGCAGAGCGCGAGCACGGCGTCGGGCGGCGTGTGCCCGGCGGTGACGACCAGGGCCGGGAAGCCGGCGTTGATCAGGGTGGTGAGCAGCGCGCGCTCGGCCTCGGGGGCCAGCGTGCGCAGGAAGCCGCTCTCGGAGCGCCCCATGACCTGCACCCGATCGTGATCGAGGTGCTCGACGAAGCCGGTCATCGCCACGCCCAGGCGCTGGACGGTGAGCTGGCCGATGCGCCGCTCGAAGCCGCCGACGCCGCCGGCGACCATGTCGAAGGCCAACGGAGCAGCGCCGAGGGCCGCGATCATTTGGCCGACGGTGGTGTTCAGCGCCCCCATCTCGGCGGGCGCGTGCTCAACCATGGGGGGAGCTCGTGGGCACGAAGGGCTCCTAAAGCCGGCTGTCCTCCGCCATCAGCAGGTCGAACATCGCGTCGGCGTCGGGGGCCTCGATCAGCGCCAGCCGGATCGCGGGCTCCTTCAACAGGCGCGTGACGCGCGCGAGGGCCTTGAGGTGCAGACCGTGCGCCTTCTCGGGAACGACGAGGGTGAAGAAGATGTGCGTCGGCAGCCCATCGAGGCTTTGAAAGTCCACGCCCTGCCGGCTCCGCCCGACGCAGGCGATGATGTCGGGCACGGCGTCGGTCTTGCCGTGGGGAATCGCGATGCCATCGCCGATGCCGGTGCTCTGGAGCTTCTCGCGACGCATCAGCGTCTCGACCAGCTCGTTGGGATCGAGATCGCCGTTGACCTTGAGCAGCAGCCCGACCAACTCGCGGAGCACGCCCGGCTTGTTGGAGGCGTTGATGTCCGCGTCGACCGCGGACCGCTGCAGGAAATCAGAGATGCGCATGGTTCCTCAAAGGGCGTTGGGAAGATTCCCGAGGAAAAAGGACATCAGAACAGGCACTTACGCTTGGAACTCGGAAGGATGTTCATCGCCTCACGGTACTTCGCGACGGTGCGGCGCGCGATCACCACGTTGTCCTTCTCGAGCAGCTCGACCAACTTCTGGTCGCTGTGGGGGCGCTTCGGATCTTCGTGCTGAACCAGGACGCGGATCTTGCTCTTGACCGCCTCGCTGGCCAGATCGCCCTGGCTGCCCGTGCCCTGGATGGACGAGTTGAAGAAGTACTTGAGCTCAAAGATGCCGCGGGGCGTGTGGACGTACTTGTTCGTCGTCACGCGGCTGACCGTGGACTCGTGCATCCCGATGTCTTCGGCCACGTCGCGCAGGATCAGGGGCTTGAGGTGCTCGACCCCCTTCTCGAAGAAGGTGAGCTGGAACTTGATGATGCTCTCGGTGACCTTGACGATCGTGCGCTGCCGCTGCTGGATGCTCTTGATCAACCACTGGGCCGAGTTGAGCTTCTCGGTGACGTACTTCTTGGCCTCTGACGAGTCGTCCTGCTTGAGCGCGTTTCGATAGAACTGCGAGATGCGCAGGCGCGGCATCCCGTCTTCGTTGAGGAAGGCCTTGTAGTCGCCCTCCTCGGTCTTGCGCACGTAGATGTCGGGCGTGATGTAGCGGGGTTCTTCGTCGGTGAAGGGGCGCCCCGGGCGCGGCTCGAGCTGGCTGATGAGCTTGGCGGCCTCGATGACCTCTTCGAGTTCGATGTCCATCGACCGGACGATGGCCAGGTAGTTCTTGCGTTCGAGGTTGTCGAGGTGACCCTTGATGATGTCCTCGACGATGGCGCCGAGCTCGAGCTGGCGCACCTGAATCAAGAGACATTCCGTGAGGTTTCGCGCGCACACGCCGGGCGGGTCGAATTCCTGGATCATCTCCAGGACCTCTTCGACGTACTCCGGGTCCTGGTCGAGCTGGATCGCGAGCTCGGCGATGTCCACGCCTTCGAGGTAGCCGTGGTCGTCGATGTTGCCGATCAGGGCGCCGGCGACGCGCTCCTCCTGATCGTTGAAGTCCGACACCTGCAATTGCCACAGGAGGTGGTCGAAGAGGCTCGTGGGCCGGGTGAGGGTCGCCTCGAACCCAGGCAGGTCGTCGTCCCGCAGTTGCTGGGTGCCCGTCCCGGGCGTCGGGGCGGTGTAGTTCTCGAAGTACGACTCCCAGTCGATCTGCTCTTTCGTGTGATCGAGGTTCTCGTCCCCGGTGGCCTCCTTGGGTTCCTCCTTCTTCTCTCGGCGGGCGACGTCCTCGGCGGACTCGATGCGCGCGGCGTGACCGTCGATCTCGGAGGATTCCTCGAGGAGAGGGTTCTGCATCAGCTCGTCGCGCACGGCATCGATGAGATCCATGCGCGAGAGCTGGAGCAGCTTGATGGCCTGCTGCAACTGGGGCGTCATGACCAGGTGCTGGCTCATCTTGAGATCGAGCCTCAGGTCAAGCGCCATCGTCGTCTCGCTCCACCAGGTTGCCTTCTTTCGTGCAGGCCGGACCGGCGCCCGGCATGACCTGCCCCTCACCGAGGTAGGTGGCTCGAACTCGAGCGTCCGTCGCGACCGCGAGTGGCGCCCCCTCTGCAAGCAGTACGCCGCTGGCCAGTATATAGACGCGATCGCAGGTAACCAAGGACTGACGCGCATCGTGGTCGCAGAGCAGCACCCCGACCCCCGCCATGGCCAGCGCGCGCAGCTGTCCGGCGACGCGCTCCCGCGCAACGGGATCCAGACCGGCGAAGGGCTCGTCGACCAGCAAGACCCGCGGGGCCGCGGCGAGCGCTCGCACGATCTCGGCGCGGCGGCGCTCGCCCCCGCTGAGGGTGCCCCCTCGGGCAGCGGCCAGGTGGCTCAGCGCGTGCGCCTCGAGCAGCGCGTCGCGACGGTGTCGGCGGGCGACGGCGTCGAGCGGCGAGCGGCGCAGCGCGACGTCCACGTTCTCTGCCACGGTGAGGCGACGGAACAACGTGGCCTGCTGGGGCAGGTAGCCCAGCCCGGCTCGGGCGCGCCGCCAGAGCGGCCAGCGCGTGACGTCCCGGCCGTCGAGCTCCACCCGACCCTCGTGCGGTGACAGCAGGCCCGTGAGCATCCTGAACGCCGTGGTCTTGCCTGCACCGTTGGGGCCCAGCAGACCCACGATCTCGCCTGGGCGGACGACCAGCGAGAGGCCGTGCACGACCACGCGCCGCCGGAACCGGCGGTGGAGCCCGATGGCGGCGAGGCCTTCGTCCATGTCAGCGGGGCAGCGCCCGCTCGAGGTCTGCGATGCGGGGCGCGCGGAGGCGGCCGTGGGCGCCCTCGACCACCACCCGGCCGGCCTCGGGCCAGAACACGATGCGGCGGCCCTCGAGACGATCCGCGCCGCGCGTCACCTCGGGGCCCTCGGTCAGCTCGAGCGTGCCGTCGGCCGCGATCCAGCGGGCCCGGCCGGCCACCGCCGTGAGATCACCGCTCTTCACCGCGACCTGGCCCCGCGCGTCGAGTTCGGCCACCTGCCCGTCCTCGCGGTAGCGCACAACGAGGCGATCGCAGCTCAGGCGGAGCTTCTCCTGGGTGACCTGCACGTGGCCCTCGAAGACCACGCGCCCCGACTTCTGATCCAACTCGAGGCGATCGGCCTTGATGTCCAGGGGCACCTCTGCGGGCGGCGGGCTGGCGAGCAGCAGGGCGGTGAGCAGGGCGGTGAGCGGGGCGAGCACGGGCGCAGGTTAACCGCGCCTCGTGCCGGGGCGCCAGCGGTCGTGCAGCCAGACCCACTGGACGGGGTGGGCCCGAACCAGGGCCTCGACGCGCGCCGTGACCCACTCCAGGGGCGGCGCGTCGGAGGGCACCGGCTCCAAGTGCACGCGGTGGGCGCCGTCGGCGTCGCGCGCGGTCCACGCGAAGAGGGGGCGGGCGCCCGAGGCCGCGAGGAGCCGCTCGAAGCTCGCCGGCGTTGGCGCCGGCCGGCCGAGAAAGCCGACGTCGCGGCCCCGATCGCCCGTGTTCTGGTCGACGAAGAGGGCGACGTGACCACCGCCCCGCAGCCGTCGCACGGCGGCGCGGGCGCCACCGCCGG
>CALBMW010000371.1 GCA_937896275.1 uncultured Myxococcales bacterium | reverse complement strand
GGCGCGGTGGGCGCCACGGCCTCGCGGGCGGTGCGGGGCGCGGACCTGGGGGTGGCACGTCCCGTGGCCTTGCGGCCAGCACGCGGCGTGGCCTCGCCGACGACGGGCGGCGTGGCCTTCGGGGCGGCGCGGGTGGCCCTGGGGGCGGTCGGGCCCGCGGCCTTGGGGGGGGTGAGCGCCCTCCGTCGGCTCTTGCCACCCGCGCTGGTGCCGCGCCGCGCGCGCGGCATGGCGGCCGCAGGTAGCCGCACCGGTGGGGCGCCTCGCAGGGCCTCCACCGCGTGCGCGACGAAGCGCCGGATGTCGCGCCGGAAGCTCATCGCGTCGGCCCGCCCCTCGGCGATGGCATGCAGGCGCTGCTCCCACTCTGCCGTCAGGCGCGGGCTCCGCAGGTCCTCGACCGGCAGCGCGTCCACCAGGGCGCGCCCCGCGGGGAGCGGCACCAGCACCTTGCCCTGGCGCTGCATGTAGTCGCGCCGAATGAGCGTCTCGAGCGTGGCCGCGCGGGTAGCGGGCGTACCCAACCCGCAGTCCCGCATCGCGGCGCGCAGACCCGCGTCGTCGAGCGTTCGGCCGGCGCGCTCCATCGCCCCCAAGAGCGTGGCGTCGGTGAAGCGCGGAGGCGGGCGGGTCTCCTTGGACTGGGCGCGGGCTTCGGTGACCCGCGCCGGATCGCCCGGCTCGACCGGGGGCAGCATCACTGCATCCTCACGCGCACCACCCTCACGCGCACCACCCTCACGCGCACCACCCTCACGCGCGCCGCGGCCGTTGCCCCTGCCTGCCCCCTTCTCGGCGCCCTGCGGCGGCTCGACGGCCTCCCACCCCGCGTCGAGCAACACCCGGCCCCGCGCCTCGAGGCGCTGCCCGACCGCCTGAACCTCCAGGCGCGTCCGCGCGTACACGGCCACCGGATGCAGCGCGGCGAGCAATCGGCGCACCACCAGGTCGTAGATCTGCCGCTCCGCGCCGGCCAGCCGCTCCAGGTTTGGCCGCTGCTCGGTGGGCACGATCGCGTGGTGGTCGCCGACCTGCGCGTCGTCCACGTGGCGCCGACCCAGCGGCGGCGGGCCGGCGTTCAGCACCCGCTGGGCGTGGGGCGCGTAGGGCCCGATGTTCACCGCCTCGAGCCGCGCGGGCACGGTGGCCGCGACGTCCTGCGTCAGGTGCCGGCTGTCGGTGCGAGGGTAGGTGATCAGCTTGTGCCGCTCGTACAGCGCCTGGGCCGCCTTCAGCGTCTGATCGGCCGTCAGCCCGAAGCGTCGGTTGGCTTCACGCTGCAGGCTGGTCAGGTGGTGCAGCGCGGGCGGCGGCACCTCCTGGATGGTGCGCTCGGCGGCCGTCACCACCCCCTCGGCGCCGCGCAGCAGCTCCACGAGGCGCGCCGCCGTCGGGGCATCGCCGATGCGGCCGCGGGTCTTCTCGTCCGGCCCGTCCGGGACGCCGACCGCGCCGATCCATCGCGCCGTCCAGTCGCCCTTGGGCGAGCTCAGATCTGCCTCGACCTCCCAATAGGGCTCGGCCACGAAGGCCTCGATGGCCTGCTCTCGTTCGACCACCATCGCGAGCGTCGGCGTCTGCACGCGCCCCACGCTGAGCAGCGTGCCCCCCAGCGCGGTGAGCCCCCGCGTGGCGTTCATGCCCACCAGCCAGTCGGCCTCTGCCCGGCAGCGCGCGGCCGCTCCGAGCGCGTCGAAGGCAGCGCCAGGGCGCAGGTTCGCCAAGCCGGCGCGCAGGGCCGTCGGCGTGAGCGACGACACCCAGAAGCGAAGCACCGGCTTGTCGCACCCTGCCAGCTGATAGACGTAGCGGAAGATCAGCTCACCCTCGCGCCCTGCGTCGCAGGCGTTGACCACCGTCCCCACGTGCTTGTCACGCAAGAGCGCGCGAAGCTTGGAGAAATGGTCGCGCGTGCGCGTGATGGGTTGCAGCGTCAGCGTGGGGGGCAGCATGGGGAGCAGCGCCGGATCCCAGCGTTTCCAGCGGGCGTCGTGCGCCTCGGGTGGGGCGGGCTCGACCAGGTGACCGAGGCACCACGTCACCCACACCCCGTCGCCCTCGATGTACGCCTCCCGCTTGCGCGTCGCCCCCAGCACCTGTGCCAGATCGCGCGCGACCGACGGCTTCTCGGCGACGAAGAGGCGGATCACGACGCGGCGTCGATCGGCATGGTGCGCGCGCCCCTCATCCCGTAGGTTGCCTCCCGTCAAAGAATCGGAGTGCCTCGATGATCGATCTCACCACCTATCGGCTCGTCCACATCGTGGGCCTCGCCGTCACCATGCTCGCGATCGGCGCCCTGACCATGCACGCCCGCGCCGGCGCTGAAAACCCACCTGCGAGTCAGGGCGCCCGCAAGGCCGCCACGATGGCGCATGGCCTGGGGCTCGTGCTCATGCTGGTGGGCGGCTTCGGCGGCCTGGCGCGCCTCGGCGCGGGCTGGCCCACGTGGGTCATCATCAAGATGGGCGTCTGGGTACTGCTGGGCGGCCTGCCCGTGCTCATCAAGCGCAAGCCCGCGCAGGCCACGGCCTTCTTCTGGATCACCGCAGCTTTGGTGGTGATCGCCGGCGCCTCGGCCGCCTTCAAGCCCTTCGCGTGACGCCGATGCGAGCGCTCGTCCTCGAAGCACAGGATCAGCCGCTCGTCGTCCGCGAGGTGCCGACCCCCGAGCCGGGTCCCGGCCAGGCCCGCGTGCGGCTGAAGGCGGCGGCGCTGAATCATCGCGACGTCTTCATCCTGCGTGGCCAGTACGCCGCGATCCGCCACCCGGCCATCCTGGGCAGTGATGGCGTGGGCGTGGTCGAGAGCACCGGGCCGGGGACGGTGGTGCCGGTGGGGCTGCGCGTCGTCGTGCAGCCCAGCCTCGACTGGGGGGACGATCTGCGCTTCCAGGGTTCGCGCTACCGTATCCTCGGCATGCCGGATGACGGCACCTTCGCCGAAGCCATCGTCCTGCCTGAGGGCAACCTGGTCGCCGCCCCCGCCCACCTCGACGACGCCAGCGCGGGGGCCCTGCCGCTGGCCTGGCTCACCGCCTGGCGCGCCCTGGTAACCCGAGCCACGCTGCGCCCAGGCGAGCGGGTGCTGGTCACCGGTATCGGCGGCGGCGTGGCCCAGGCGGCGCTGCTGCTGGCCACGGCGTATGGCGCCCGGGTGTGGGTCACCAGCGGCGACGACGCCAAGATCGCGCGCGCGGTCGAGTTGGGCGCGTGCGGGGGGGCTCGTTACGACCAGCCCGACTGGGGCGGGCGCCTGGTTCGCGAGGCGGGCGGACCATTCGACGTGATCGTCGATGGGGCGGGCGGCGAGGGCTTTGGCCAGCTCGTGCGGGCCCTGGGCATGGGAGGCCGCCTGGCCTTCTACGGGGGCACCGACGGCCGCTGGCCTGCGTTGCTGCCCCAGTTTCTGTTCTTCAAGCAGGTGTCGCTGCTGGCCACCACGATGGGCTCGCCGGTCGAGTTTGCCCACATGGTGGCCTTCGTGGCCGAGCACCAGTTGCGTCCCGTCGTCGATCGCGTCTTCCCGCTGGCCGAGGGCGCCGCGGCCTTCGCCCGCCTCGAGAGCGGCGCCCAGTTCGGCAAGGTCGTGCTCGACCTGACCTGAGAGCCTCCCCACAGAATCGCTCCGCGTCGCGCAGCACCGTTCTGCCGGCCGATGCCTGCGTTGGAAAGCCTTCGAATACCCCGGGTATTCCTGCAGCTTCCCGCCTTGGCCTCGACCGGCAGCCCGGCACTGCACTCGGTCCGGATTCTGTGGGAAAGCTCTTAGGGTGCCGCGGGCAGGTGGCGCTCGGTGGGCGTCGAGACGCCGATGTGGGCGCCC
>CALBMW010000370.1 GCA_937896275.1 uncultured Myxococcales bacterium | reverse complement strand
CGCCCGACCCACGAGGCCAAGGTGGCAGCCTGGGCCGCCGTCGTGCACAGCGACGCCCTGCCCAACGCGCTGCAGGCCGCGACGATCGCCGGCTTCGGTCGCGTGCACGACCCCGGGCTGCTGGCGCCCTTCGTCGAGCCCTACTTCGCGATGCTCGAGGCCGTGTGGGCGGCCCGGACCAGCGAGGCGGCGCGCATGCTCGTCACGGGCCTGTACCCGACCCGCCTGGCGGATCACCCAGGCGTCGACGTGCTCGGCGAAACGGACGCCTGGCTGGCCGGGCACGCCGACGTCGCCCCCGCCCTGCGGCGACTCCTGGTCGAGGCGCGCGACGGCGTCCGCCGCGCTCGGGCGGCGCAGGTGGGCGACCGGGCGCGGGGGTAGGGGATCGCGGCTCATGGGGTTCGGGTGTGCGGGGCGGGGATGGGAGGGTGGTGCGTTGAGTCGATGCGGGCCTCGTGGGCTCGCTGAGTCTGCATTCGCCTGGTCGGGCGACCCCGCTGCATCTCCCCGCCTCGCGCAGACATCCTCCGGCCAGGAGGTCCAATGAGGGTCGACATCTGGTCGGACATCGCGTGCCCGTGGTGCTACGTCGGGAAGCGCCGGTTCGAGGCCGCGATCGCCGGGCTCGGCGTCGAGGTCGAGGTCACGTGGCGCAGCTTCGAGTTGGACCCCCATGCGCCGGCCGCCGCGGACGAGGGAGCGCAGGACGAGTTGTTGGCGCGCAAGTATGGCCTGAGCCTGGAGCGCGCGCGCGAGCTCATCGCCCACATGACCGCGACTGGCGCTGCCGAAGGCATCGAGTTCCGGTTCGATCGCGTCCGGCGCGGCAACACCTTCGACGCGCATCGGCTGATCCACATGGTCTCGCGCGTGGGGCTCGGCGACGCCATGAAGGAGAGGCTGCTGCGCGCCTACTTCACCGAGGGGGCGTGGGTCGCCGACCACGAGACGCTCGCGACGCTGGCGGCGCAGGTGGGGCTCGATCGTCGGGAGGTCCGCGAGATGCTGGCGGGTGATGACTTCCGCGCGGACGTGCGCCGCGACGAGGGCATCGCGCACCAGCTCGGCATCAGCGGTGTCCCGTTCTTCGTGGTGGATCAGCGCCTCGGTGTCTCTGGCGCTCAGCCGGCCGACACGATGCGGCGAATCCTGGAGGAGGCGCTGGCGACCTCGGCCGCGGACGCGCCCGCAGGCGACGCCTGTGGGCCCGACGGGTGCTCGGACGAGTCCTCCCTGCCGGTGACGGTGGGCTCGGGCTGAGGCGAATCTAGACTCTGAGTCCCGCAGAAAGCGTCCGCCCGGCACAGGTGCACCTTGGCGGGGTGTCTGGCGGGGTGTCAGGCACTTCTGTCTGGCGGGGTGTCAGGCACTTCTTCGGGGGGCTTCGGCCACTCCTTCGGCGGGGTGCCCGGCGGGGTGTCAGGCACTTCTTCGGCGGGGCCTTCGGCCACTCCTTCGGCAGGGCGTCGGAACCCGTGCGCGCGCCGGCCGGTTGCCGCGCCGCTTGCACGAACGCCGGGCGCGGCGACGTCGAGATCGGCCGCCGTGGAGTTTGCCGGTGCTGCGGTCCGGCGGAGCGTAGAAGCCGAGCGCTGGTAGCCTCGCGGCCGCGCCCCCGCCCGCAATTGATTCGCGCGCCCGAGATCACCACCATGAGCCGTGTTCCAAAGGAGATTCCGCTTGAAGCGATCGATCGTGGTGGTGGCCCTGGCCGCGCTCGCGGCGTGCACCGACTCGAACCCCGACTTCTTCGGTGAGCCGGGCGCCGGCGGATCCGCCGGCGACCTCGGCGCGCCGGGACAGGGCGGCAACAACCCCGGCGACCTGCCCGACGATGGGCTCGGGGGCGAGCCGTCTCTCGACGCTGCGCCGGACCGCGACCGGGGGGTCGAGCGCGATGCGTCCATCGGGCCGGACGCAGCGCGTCCCTTCGATCTGGGGCCGGATGCTCAGCGCCCGGTGGACAGCGGCGCCGGCGGCGCGCCCGGAGACGCTGCCGTCGCGGATCCTGACGAGGACGAGGACGACGTGCCCGCGTCGCGCGACTGCGACGATCACGATCCATCAGTGTTTCCAGGTGCTTCCGAGCGTTGCGACGGCGTCGATCAGGACTGCGACCAGCGCGTCGACGAGGACTTCCCGACGCGGGGCGACGCTTGCGAGGTGGGCCAAGGCGCCTGCCGCCGCGTGGGTGCGCTGGGCTGCGCCGAGGGCGGCGGTTCGGTGGCCTGCGACGCCGTGGCCGGCGCTCCGGGCGAAGAGGCCTGCAATCAGACGGACGACGACTGCGACGGGCAGATCGACGAGGCGGCGGTCGGCTGTTGCGCGGCGGGCACCGTGCGCCCCTGCGGATCGAGCCTCGGCGTCTGCCACGAAGGCGAGCAACGCTGCGACGGCGTGGGCGCGTGGAGCGCCTGCGAGGGTGGCGTTCAGCCCGCGGGCGAGGTCTGCAACGGCGAGGACGACGACTGCGACGGGGCCACGGACGAGGCCGTCCGGAACGCTTGCGGGGCCTGCGGGGAGCCCCCCTCGGAGCGCTGCAATGGCCGCGACGACGACTGCGACGGCCGGGTGGACGAGGGCGCTCAGAACGCCTGCGGCGCCTGCGGCGAGTTGCCCGCCGAGATCTGCAACGGGGCCGACGACGACTGCGACGGCACCACCGACGAGGGCGTGCTCAACGCCTGCGGCGCCTGCGGCGACGCGCCGGCCGAGGTGTGCAACGGGGGGGACGACGACTGCGACGGCGCCACCGACGAGGGGCTGGCGTGCGGTGGCTGCGCGGATGGCCGGGAGCCGACCGACGAGGTCTGCGACGGCGAGGACGACGACTGTGACGGCGCCGTGGACGAGGGGGTGCTGAACGCTTGCGGGCGCTGCGGCGCGGTGCCGGCCGAGGCCTGCAACGGGCAGGACGACGACTGCGACGGCCGCCTCGACGAGGGCGTCCAGAACGCCTGCGGGGGCTGCGGGCCGCTCCCCGCCGAGGTGTGCAACGGGCAGGACGACGACTGCGATCAGGCCACCGACGAGGGCACGCAGAACGCCTGCGGTGAGTGCGGCGCCCTGCCGCCCGAGGTGTGCAACGGGCAGGACGACGACTGCGACGGCCACGTCGACGAGGGCTTCCGACCGGACTGCGCGGTCTGCGCGGAGCCGCGCGACGAGGCCTGCAACGGCGCGGACGACGACTGCGACGGCCGCATCGACGAGGGCGTGGCCAACGCCTGCGGACGCTGCGGCGCGCTGCCCGACGAGGTCTGCAACTTCATCGACGACGACTGCGATGGCACCGTCGACGAGCAGGTGCGCAACGCCTGCGGCAGCTGCGGCCCCGTCCCGCCCGACATCTGCAATCGGCGCGACGACGACTGCGACGGTTCGATCGACGAGGGCGTTCGCAACGCCTGCGACGCGTGTGGGCCGGTGCCGCCCGACGTGTGCAACGGCCGCGACGACGACTGCGACGGGCAGACGGACGAGGGCGTGGCCAACGCCTGCGGCGGCTGCGGCCCGGTCCCGCCCGAGGTCTGCAACGGGCGCGACGACGACTGCGACGGCCAGACGGACGAGGGCGCACTCAACGCCTGCGGCGAGTGCGGGCCGACGCCCCCCGAGCAGTGCAACGGCGTCGACGACGACTGCGACGGCGAGACGGACGAGGGGCTGCTCAACGCCTGTGGCACCTGCGGCCCGGCCCCCGCCGAGGCCTGCAACGGGCTGGACGACGACTGTGACGGCCTGGTCGACGAGGAGTTGATCAACGCCTGCGGCGACTGTGGCCCGGCCCCGGTGGAGGTGTGCAACCGCGAGGACGACGACTGTGACGGCATGGTCGACGAGGGCGTCCGAAACGCCTGCGGCCACTGTGGCCCGGCGCCCGCGGAGGCCTGCAACGGGGTGGACGACGACTGCGACGGGCAGGTCGACGAGTCGCAGGAGCGCGTCTGCGTCTTCCTCCGCGGGCTGAGCGATCGGGGGCCCGACAACGGCGAGCTCGGCACGGCCCTGCTGGCGATGGACGACCTCGACGGCGATGGCATCCCGGACGCCGTGGCCGGCGCCCCCGGGGCCGACGAGGTGTGGGGCATCAGCGGCGCCGACGGTGCGCTCCTGTGGCGCGTCGAGCGCGATGACAACGAGCTGGGGGCCGCGCTCGCGGCGGCCGACTTCGACGGGGACGGGGCGCTGGAGATCGTGGCCGGCGCGCCGGGCCAGCTGGTCGACCGGGCCTTCGGGCGCCTGATCTTCATCGAGCGCGACGGTGGCTTCATGCGCACCGTGAACGCCACCCCGGGCCAAGCCATCGGGGGCGTCCTCGCCGGCGCGCAGAGCGGCGAGCGCGGTGGCGTGGCGATCGGCGATCCCCAGCGAAGGTCCGGCATCATCGGGCTGCTCAACCCGGTGGGCGGGGTGCTGTTGCGGCGCTTCGCCGAGAACGGCCTGCAAACGCTGTTCGACACTTCCGGAGCGCACGACGGCGACCGCCTCGGTGAGCGCGTCTTCGGCGTCGGCGACCTGACCGGCGACGGCTTCGACGAGATCATCGCGACGCAGCGCACCGGTGAGGATCGAGGGATTCTGGTCGTGGACGGCCACACCGGGGCGCTCGGCGCGGTGCTCGGATCGCCGGTGGGCTCGGACTCGAGCTTCGGCGAGGCGCTGGCCTTCGGTCGGCTGGGCACCGGGGGCGGCTTCCGCTACGCCGTCGGTGCGCCGCGCACGCGAATTGGCGGGCAGCGCCGGGCGGGCTCGGTGTTCTTCGTCGACGGCAACGGCGTGGTGTGGCCTCAGCGCTTCGATGGCAACCGGCAGGACGAGGAGCGCGGCGCCACGCTGGCCACCGTACAGCGCCCCGACGCCCCGCGTGATGCCCTCGCCATCGGTGGCAGCAACGGTGGGCACGTCGACTTCTACCACCCGGCCGACGGCTTCGTGACGCGGCTCACGCCCAACGGCGGCGGCGAGAGCTTCGGGCGCGTCGTGGCGGTGACGGCCACCGCCGCGCCCGACGGCACGCGGCGGCTCTTCGTGGCCGCGCCCACGGCCGGCGGCAGCAACCGCGGCTACGTCTGGATCTTCTCGATCCGCTGAGCGCGCGCCGGGCACCACGGAAAGGGGGCGCGGCGGCCCTGCCGGGGTGCTAAAGAAGGCGGCGAGGGTCGAGCGAGGTGGCGGGGCCGATGGCCGATGAACAGGTGCTGGTCTGCCGGCGCTGCGGGCAGGGGTGGCAAGGCGCCAAGGTCGGCAGCCGCTGTCCCGCGGGCGACGGCGGCGCGCTGATCCCCCTCGACGTGCACCAGCGCCACCCCGACGATCCCATGCTGGGCTACGTGGTCGCCGGTCGCTACCCGGTGGTGGGCCACTTGGGCGGCGGCGGCATGGGCACGGTCTATCGCGCCATCCAGGAGCCGGTGGGGCGCGCGGTGGCCCTCAAGATCATCGCCACCGACAGCGACGATCCCACCCTGCAGGCGCGCTTCGAGAGCGAGGCCCAGGCCGTCGCGCGGCTCTCCGATCCCTCCATCGTCACGCTGCACGACTACGGAGCCGACGAGGATGGCGCCCTGTACATGGTGTTCGAGCTCATCGAGGGCACGGCCCTGTCACAGGTCATCGAGGAGTGCGGCCACCTCGAAGCCGATCGCGCGGTGCGCCTGGTGCTGCAACTGCTCGGTGGGTTGGCCGAGGCGCACGTGCTGGGGCTCGTGCACCGCGATCTGAAGCCGCACAACGTGATGGTGACGCGCACCCGCCTGGGCGAGGAGAAGGCGAAGATCCTCGACTTCGGCATCGCCAAGGTGGTGGCCGGCGGCGATGACGGTGTGAAGACACGCGAGGGCGTAGTGCTGGGCACGCCTCGCTATATGTCGCCCGAGCAGAGCCGCGACGCCGATCTCGACGGGCGCAGCGATCTCTACTCCTTGGGCGTGATGCTCTACGAGATGCTGGCCGGGCGGCCCCCTTTCGACGCACCGGGTCCGATCGACGTGCTGATGGCACACCTGAGCGAGCCGCCGCCGCCCTTGCCCCCGACGGTCGCGCCTCCCCTGGCGGCGGTCGTGATGCGGGCGTTGGCCAAGCGCCCCGATGATCGCTTCGCCGACGCGGCCGAGATGGCGCAGGCCCTGCACGCGGCGCTCGCCGGCCACATGCCGGCGACCCCGACGGTGGCCGTGTCCGCGCCCGCCCGGCCGCGGTCGATCGCCG